>CAYUZM010000943.1:0-2925 GCA_964449665.1 uncultured Solibacteraceae bacterium | reverse complement strand
GGTGTGGGGGGGGGGCTTGTGGCGGGCCAAAAGCCCGGGGCCGGGGCAGGTGAACGCCTGTGGCGACCGGAATCGCGGGAGATTTGGGCGGTAGCGGAGGAGAAGGCAGGAGAGAGCGATCCCCAACACAGTCCAACTCGACGCGTTGCTCGCAGGGGTGGACCTGCGCGCGCCGATGCCGGCCGCGGCGGGGGCGATTGCAGTGACGGGGCTGTGTTTCGACTCGCGGAAGGCCGCGCCGGGCGATGTATTCGTTGCCTTCGCTGGGGCGAAAGCCGACGGGCCCAAGTTTGCGCGGCAGGCGATGGAGCGCGGTTGTGTGGCCGTGGTAAGCGAACTTACCGCGCCGGAAGATTTCGACGGGCTGTGGGTTGAGGTGACGCACGGGCGTAAGGCGCTGGCCACGATGGCGCGCACGCTGTTTCTTGAAGCGGCGCGGGCGATCACGGTGATTGGCATCACCGGGACGAATGGTAAGACGACGACGGCGTATCTGATCGAGTCGGTGATGCGGCAGGCCGGTCTGGTGACGGCGCTGGTGGGCACGATTGAATATCACGTGGCGGGCGAGGTGTTCCCGGCGCCGAACACGACGCCTGAATCGCTGGAAGTCTACGAGTTGTTCGAAGCCCTGCGGCAAAAGGGCGGCACGCACGCCGTGATGGAGATCAGCTCCCACGCGTTGGCGCTCGGCCGCGTGTGGGGGCTGGATGTGTTCACGGCGGTGTTTACGAACCTGACGCGCGACCATCTGGATTTTCATCAGACGATGGAGGAGTACTTCGCGGCCAAGGCGCGGCTGTTTGCCGGCCAGGGCGCGCCGGCGCCGCGCTACGCCGTGCTCAATGCCGATGATGCGTGGGCGCGGAAGATCGGGCTGGATACGGCGACGAACGTGATCTGGTATTCGCCGTCGGGCGAGGCAGCGGGCGAGAGCGTGCTGCGCCCGCGCGATGTGGAGTCGGGCTTCGACGGGCTGCGATTGCGCATCGAGTGGCAGGGAAGCAGCTATAGCGTTCGCTCGCCGCTGGCGGCCCGCATCAACGTTGCGAACCTGCTGGCCGCATTTGGCGCGGGGCTGTCGCTGGGACTGGCACCGGAGCTGATTGTGCGCGGGTTAGAGGCGTGCAAGGCGGTGCCGGGGCGGTTTGAACGGATTGACGAAGGCCAGCCGTTTCTGGTGGCCGTGGACTATGCGCATACCGACGATGCATTGCGCAACACGTTGAAGGCGGCGCGCGAGTTGAACCCGGGGCGGGTGTTGACGGTGTTCGGCTGCGGCGGCGACCGCGACCGCGCGAAGCGTCCGTTGATGGGCCAGGCAGCGGGCGAGATGAGCGACTACGTCGTGCTGACGAGCGACAACCCGCGAAGCGAAGATCCGCTGGCGATTATGAACGACGCGCTGGTGGGCCTGCGGCGCACCGATACGCCGCACGTGTGCGAGCCGGACCGCGAACGGGCGATTCTCAAGGTGATTCAAGAAGCGCGTCCGCGCGATCTCATCGTGATCGCGGGCAAGGGGCACGAGCCTTATCAGGTGTTGAAGGATCGCACGATCCCCTTCGACGACCGCGAGGTGGCCCGCCGCATTTTACAGACTTTCGGCTACCGCAAGGAGGTGCGCGCATGAGCCAGTGCCCGCGCACCGCGCGCTTTGCGGCGGCTTTCGATCTTGGCCAATCGGCTAAGTACGCGGCTGTCCGGCGGCAACCCCGCCGGGCGGCTGGCATTGTGTCAGTGCTCGTTGGGAACGCAGGCGCCGTCTCTTCCTATTCAGGTACATCTTGGGACGCAGCCCATGTTCTGTCGTGCCCGTTGCGGTGCGATCAGGACGGCGCCTTTTTTTTTCGCAGGAACGACAAGTGCGGACGGCGGGGGGGCGAACGGTAAGCATGCTTTACTGGCTTCTGTTCGAATTGCTCGCGCCGGTGTGGGGACCATTGCGCCTGTTCGGCTACGTGACGTTCCGTACGGCGTTCGCCGCGCTGACGGCGCTGCTGATCAGTTGGATTCTAGGTCCGTTTGCAATCTCGCGGCTGCGGCGGTTTCAATTTACGCAATACATAAGGGAAGAGGGCCCGCGTTCGCACCAGAAGAAGGCGGGAACGCCGACGATGGGCGGGCTGCTCATCATTACTTCGATTGTTGTGCCGACGCTACTATGGACGAACCTGCGCAACTTCTATGTGTGGATCGCGCTATTCGGATTGATCAGCTACGGGGCCATTGGATTCCTGGACGATTACACGAAAGTCGTCAAGAAGCGCAATTTGGGATTGACCGCGGTGGCAAAGTTCGCGCTGCAGTGCGTGCCGGCGACGATCATTGGGATCTTCCTGCTGGTTCTGCATTCGCGCGGGCAGTACAGCACGTCAATGAACGTGCCGTTTTTCAAGGCGCTCAAGCCGGACATGCTGATCGATTCGCTGCTCGGTTCTCCGTTCACGTATCCGCTGGCGTTCATCTTCTTCTTTGGATTTTTGCTGTTCATTCTGGTGGGCTCGGCGAATGCGGTGAATCTCACCGATGGGCTGGATGGCCTGGCGAGCGGGCTGATGATCATCGCCGCGGGGGCGATGACGGTGTTGTGTTACGTGAGCGGGCACCGCGAGCTTTCGACCTAGCTCGAGCTGGTGCGGTTGCCAGGCGCGGCGGAGTTGAGCATTTTCTGCGCGGCGACCACGGGGGCGGCGATGGGCTTCCTCTGGTTCAACGCGCATCCGGCCGAGGTATTCATGGGCGACGTAGGGTCTCTCGCGCTGGGCGGCGCGATGGGCACGGTGGCGGTGCTGATTAAACAGGAATTGCTGCTGCCGTTTGTGGGCGGCGTGTACGTGGTGGAAGCGTTGGCGGTGATCTTGCAGGTGGCGAGCGTTCGGTTTCGCGGGCGGGGGGGGTTTTTGATTGCCCGCCGTCCCCCCC
>CAYUZM010000942.1:0-2927 GCA_964449665.1 uncultured Solibacteraceae bacterium | reverse complement strand
CGAGACCTTCGGCATGATCCTCATCGAAGCCTTCGCCCGCAAAACGCCCGTCATCGCCCGCAACCTCGGCGCGCTTCCCGAAGTGATCGCCGACTCCCAGGCCGGTTACGTCTACGACGACGAACGCGGCCTCCTCGATGCCATCCGCCGTATGAGCGCCGACCGCGCCTCCCGCGACGCCATGGGCGAGCGCGGCTACGCCGCCTTCGAGCGCTGGTGGACCCCCGAAGCCCACCTCGATCTCTACTCCGGTTTCCTCAACCGCCTCGCACGCGCTAAATTTGGAAGTCCGCTTCTCAACGAATGGCACACTACCTCATCACGGGCGGAGCCGGTTTCATCGGTTCCCACCTCGCCGAAGCGCTGATCCTGCGCGGCCACCGCGTCACCCTGCTCGACAACCTATCGAGTGGCCGCCCGGCCAACGTCGCTCACCTCGGCTCGGCCGCCCGCTTTGTCGAATCCTCGGTCACCGACCGCGCCGTGCTCGATCCCCTCGTCGAGGAAGCCGATGCCGTCTTCCATCTCGCAGCCACCGTCGGCGTCTACAACATCGTCCGCTCCCCTGTCGAAACCATCGCCAATAACATCAACGGCACCGAATGCGTGCTCGAAGCGGCCACCCTCAATAAACGCAAAGTCGTGATTGCTTCCACCTCCGAGGTCTACGGTAAAAGCACGCGCGCCCCGTTTCGCGAAGACGACGATCTCCTTCTCGGACCCACCTCGAAATCACGCTGGAGCTACGCCGCCAGCAAAATCATCGACGAGTTCCTCGCCCTCGCCTACTGGCATGAACGCGGCGTTCCGGCTCTTGCCACGCGCTTCTTCAACACCATCGGGCCGCGCCAAACCGGACGCTATGGCATGGTCGTGCCGCGCTTCCTCACGCACGCCCTCGCCGGCTCCAACCTTCCCGTCCACGGCACCGGCGAACAGTCCCGGTCCTTTACCTACGTCGGCGACGTCGTCGAATGGCTCTGCCGCCTCGTCGAACTCCCCGATACGGCGGGCAAAGTCTTCAACCTCGGCAACCCGTCCGAAATCACCATCCGCGGTCTCGCCAACCTCGTCGTTGAACTCACCGGCTCCTCTTCCGGCATCGACTTCATTCCCTACGAAGAAGCCTACGAGCCTGGCTTCGAAGACATCGAGCGCCGCGTCCCTGACATCTCCCGCGTCGTCGCCTTCACCGGCTACTCGCCCCGCGTCGGCCTGCGCGAAGCCATCGAACGCACGCGCGATTGGATGATCGCCGAAGGTATCCCCACTTAGCCGCCGCGCCCCGTGAAACAGCGCCTGCCCATCCTCGCCCTGCTCGCCGCCGCGCTTCTACTGCGCCTCTACCGCTTGAACGACGGCCTCTGGTACGACGAGATCGGCACCTGGATTCGCTACATGCACCTTCCGCTGGCGAAGATCCCCACCGTCTACGGCTCTGAGAACCAGCACTTCCTCTTCAGCCTCCTCGCGCGCGCGTCCCTGCTCATTTTCGGCGAGTCGAACTGGGCCTTCCGCCTGCCCGCTGCGCTGTTCGGCGTCGCCGGCATCTGGGCCACATGGTGGATGGCCCGCCTCGTCACCACACAGCGCGAAGCCTTCTTCTCCGCCGCCCTGCTTACGTTCTCTTATCACCACGTCTGGTTCAGCCAGAACGCGCGCGGCTATAGCGGACTCCTCTTCTGGACCATGCTCGCTAGCGGCTTCCTCATCCGCGCCCTCGAATCGAACTCGCGCCGAGACTGGATCCTCTGGTCCCTCTGCGCCGCGCTCGGCGTCTACATGCACGCCACCATGTCCTTCGTCCTCCTCGGCCACGCGCTCATCGCGCTCGCGCACGGCATCCGCAACGGCGGCCTCACGCGCATCCTCGCCTGGTTCGCCCTCGGCGCCGCGCTCACGCTCATGCTCCACTTGCCCGCGCTCCCCGAAATCCGCGCAGGATTGAAAGGCACCGTCAGCACCGTCAACGAATGGAAGAGCCCCCTCTGGACCATCGCCGAAATCTTCCGCGGCCTCAGCATCAACTTCGCCGGAGCCGCCGTCGCCATCACCGCGCTCGCCGTATTCGCCACGGGCCTCGTCAGCTACCTCCGCTCGCGCCCTGTTGTCGTCGCCCTGTTGCTGCTACCTGCCATCATCGGCGGCGGCCTCGTCGTGTCTCTCGGCCATCACCTCTGGCCCCGCTTCTTCTACTTCGCTTTCGGATTCGCCGCCCTCGTCGCCGTTCGCGGTGTCGAACGCTTTGCTTCCGCCCTCCACCCGCGCCTCGCCATCCCCGCACTCGCTGCAATGATCCTCGTCTCCGCCGTCTCCCTACGCAACGTCTACGGCCCCAAACAGGACTTCGCCGGTGCCCTCGCCTACGCCCAAGCCGAAGCCGCCCCCGGCGACGTCATCGCCTCCGCCGACCTTGCCAGCAACATCTACACCAAATATCTCCCCGGCCCCATTCCGTTCACCACACCCGCCGACCTCGCCCGCGCCCGCGTCGGCCATCGCGTCTTTCTTCTCTACACCCTCACCCCCGTCTTCCGCGCCCAACTACCTGAACTCTACGAGGCTGTCACGCGCCACGCCGTCTCCTATCGCCGCTTCCCAGGCACCCTCAAAGGCGGAGCAATCGTCGTCGCAGAATTTGCCCCACTGCCCGCGTCAGCCGCTGGTCGCTAAACCCTCGACGCGCGCTAGTTCGTCAACCGTCAGGTCCTTTCCATCACGCGCGGATCCGCTGCGCTGCCGAGCCACGCGCGTCAGCAAGCGGACGCGCGAAATCAAATGGTCAGGGCGTGGCTCCTAAGCGCCGCAAGAGCCATCGCACAAATAGACCAATCAGCCAGCCCTCAATCCCGAAGCCAACAACCACGAGCGCTTCAAAAAATCGCGCTTCTCCCGGACCCGGAGCGATGCGCCGCTGGTCGAAGACG
>CAYUZM010000941.1:0-2929 GCA_964449665.1 uncultured Solibacteraceae bacterium | reverse complement strand
CGAGCCCCCACTGAGTTTCACGAAGAAGCTCGGCGAATTCGCCGCACGGCACAAACTGATGGTCGGCTACCACGGCCATGCCGCCATCAACAATCCGGAAGCGTTCGCCGCGCCCGCAAGTTGGGAAAAGGCCATGTCGTATTCGAAATACAACGGCATCAACGTCGACATCGGGCACTTCATCGCGGGTAACAATACCTCACCCATTCCCTTCATGAAGAAGTACGCCGATCGCATCACGCATATTCACTTGAAGGACCGCAAGCTGAACAATGGGCCAAACGCAATATGGGGCCAGGGCGACACACCGATCAAAGAGGTTCTTCAATTGATGAAGAAGGAGAACTATCCTTTCCAGGCGACGATCGAGTTCGAATACAATCCGCCCGAGGGCTCGGATGTATTGAAAGAGATCGGCAAGTGTGTGCAGTATTGCAAGGCCGCCCTGGATAGCTGACCGCGGCCGCCGGAAGGGACATAGGCCAAACGCAAAACACCCCGGCCTTTCGACCGGGGTGTTCGGGAAAACGCTTTCTCGGTTTAGAAAATGTTCCAGAGGTACTGCGTGTACACCTCGTGATGGAACTGCACTTCCGGCGGCTTCACGATGGTGCCGAGAGCGCGCGGGCAGCGGTCGGCCGAGGCACGTTTCAGATCCGCGAAGCGGCTCTTTACGGCCTTGCCGAGGATCTTTGTGGTCCCCACCACCTCGTTGAAGTTGTCCAAGGCGTCATAGATATTGTCCGGCAGGTAACGCTGCGCGTCGCGAAGGTTATCGATCTTGGCAATGTCGCCGTCGAGGCCCGTCTTGAAGATCGAGTACAGCACCATGTACGGGTTCGCGTCGGGTCCGACCGAGCGGACTTCCACGCGCGCGCTGCGCGAGTTGCCGATGGGGATGCGGATCATGGAACCGCGATCGGTGGCCGACGCCTTGATCTGGTTCGGCGCTTCGAAGTGCGGGTCGAGGCGGCGGTAGGAGTTGACGCTGGCGTTCAGCAGCAAGCAAAGGTCGTTGCCGTGGGTGAGAATGCGGTCGACGAACTGCCATGAGAACGGGCTCATCTTTTCAAGTCCGGCGGGATCCCAGAACAGGTTCTTGCCGTCCTTGGTGATGGAGACGTTGGTGTGCATGCCGCTGCCATTGACGCCAACGATCGGCTTGGGCAGGAACGACGCCGTGAGCCCCATCCTGGTAGCGATCTGGCGGCAGATCAGCTTGTAGATCTGAATCTGGTCCGCGGCGGCAACGACTTCCGAGTAGCTGTAGTTGATCTCAAACTGCGAGGGCGCGACTTCGGGGTGATCCTTCTCGTTCTGGAAGCCCATCGCGCGCTGCACTTCCGAACACTTGTCGATGAACTCGCGAAGCACGTCGCCCGGCAGTGAGTGGTAGTAGCCGCCCGCGCTGACGTATTCGAACTTGCCCGTCTCATGGTAGTGGCGCTCGGCGTCGACGCCCTTGAACAGAAACCCTTCGATTTCGTTGGCGGCGTTCAGCGTGTAGCCGTCCTTCTTGTGGACGCCCTCGGCGTACGACTTCAGCACGGCGCGAAGATCGGCGCCGTACGGTCCACCGTCTTTGTCGACGACTTCGCCGAACACCAGCACCTTGCCCGCGCCAAAGACGTCGGCCGGGCCCCAATAAAAGGCCGACCAGTCGATGCCCAGGCGGAGATCGCTCTCCTTCTGGGCCGTGAATCCACGAATGGAAGAACCGTCGAAGGTGAGGTTGTCCCAGCTCTTGACGAAGAACTTCTTGTCGTAGTCGAGCATGTGCAGGCGGCCTTCGAGGTCGCTGAACAGCAGGGTTACGGCCTTTATGCCCTTTTCGTCGGTCAGGTACTTGAGGCGCTCCTCCTGCATTTGGTGGGCCGGAACGCGCTTCATCCGCTGTTCCTTGACACCCAGGTTTAGATCTTCCAGTTCGGCATAGGTAGGCCTGAGAAAGCTTTGCAGTTCGTTACTCATTCATGTCCTCTTGGCGTGGGCGTTCCTGAATTCTGGTTCTAGCTAAAGGCCGCGGGAACGGCTGTGCACTTTCGTCTCGAAATTGGCTCGCGGCGTGAAACTTGCAATTTGGCGCAATTTCGATCTTTTGATTGTCCATGCTGGATGGCCGTTCTGACAACGGTCCAACCGATAGAATTTCTTTATGGACTTCCAAGATGCCGCGTCTGGCCCCCAGACGCATTCCGCCGGCGTGTAAGCCATTGATTCGAAGTGGTCACCAAAATGCTGCCGATGGGTCGCCGCAGCGCGCCGGGATGAGCGTTCATCAATCCCGGGCCCTCCCGCCGCCGCTTTGATGCTTGCATGGCGCACACTTCGAGCGCAATCAACTACGCAGAGACGCTCTTTATCGAAGAAACAGCGTAAACCACCATCGCGCAACTCTCGCGCCCTCGCGAATCAGGAGCGGCAAAACGCCAGCAGGTCGTCGTTCAACTGGTCCTTGTGTGTGTCCGTGATGCCGTGTGGAGCACCAGGATAGACCTTCAATACGGAGTTTTTGACGAGCCTTGCAGAGGCAAGGCCAGCCGCGCCGATCGGCACGATCTGATCGTCGTCGCCGTGCAAAATGAGCGTGGGCACGTCGAACTGCTTCAGGTCTCCGGTGAAATCGGTCTCCGAGAACGCCTTGATGCAGTCGTAGGCGTTCTTGTGTCCGGCAAGCATGCCTTGCATCCAGAAGGAATCGATCACGCCCTGAGAAGGCTTAGCGCCTGGGCGGTTATAGCCGAAGAACGGGCCACTGGCAAGGTCCCGATACAGTTGGGAGCGGCTGGACAGGGAGGCCGCGCGCAGTCCGTCAAAGACGTCGATCGGAAGGCCGCCGGGGTTGGCCGTGGTCCTCAACATGAGCGGCGGCACGGACGAGATGAGGCCGGCCTTGGCCACGCGCTTGGTGCCATGGCGGCCGATGTAT
>CAYUZM010000940.1:0-2949 GCA_964449665.1 uncultured Solibacteraceae bacterium | reverse complement strand
GACGCGGGTGAGGTGATGCGCGTCGTCGCCCGACACCTCGGCGCGATGATTATGAAATTCGTCGACGAAGAAGCGCCTGCGTGCCATGTACAATCAAGTGTTTCATGATAGCGCTACTCCGCGGAACTCTCGTCGAAAAACATCCCAATCCGGCGATCGTCGACGCCTGCGGCGTTGGCTATGACGTGACGATTCCCGTCTCCACCTTTTCTTCCCTGCCCGACGTTGGCGCGAAAGTGGAACTGCGGATTCATACGCACGTACGCGAAGGTGCCATCGCGCTGTTCGGGTTCATCAGCCAGCAGGAGAAGGCCCTCTTTGAGAAGCTCATTACCGTATCGGGCATTGGTCCGAAACTTGCCGTGACGGCGCTGAGCGGGTTGGCCGCCGATTCGCTCATCTCCGCCATCCGCGGTGGCGCGGTCGACCAACTTGTGAGAATTCCCGGCGTGGGCAAGAAAACGGCCGAGAGGATGGTGCTCGAACTGCGAGACAAGATGGACGCACTTGGCGTGCATGCCGGGACGCCGGGTCTTCCTCCCGCAGTTCTCAATCCAACCGACAGCGATGTGATCTCCGCGCTGGTGAACCTCGGCCTGCAGCGCCCGGCCGCCGAAGCCGCGCTGAAAAAGGCCAAAGCGGCGGTCGCGGATGGCGGATTTGAGGCGTTGTTCCGCAAGTCGCTCGAGTATTCGCGTTAAGTGCGCGCGCTATCCTGAGACTTCATGCAGGAGCGGGGCATTGTATCCACGGCGGCGTTGGAAGGCGAACGCCAGTTCGAGCAGAGCCTGCGGCCGCCCACACTCGACGATTTCACAGGCCAAACGAAGGTGAAAGAGATCCTCTCCATCGCCATTCAGGCCGCACGGGAACGCGGCGAGGCGCTCGACCACGTGTTGTTGCACGGGCCGCCTGGTTTGGGGAAGACGACCCTTGCGAATATTGTCGCTGCGGAACTGGGCGTTGGAATCGACTTTACCGCTGGTCCGATTCTGCAAAAGAAGATCGACCTCACCGGAATTCTCACCAATGTGCGTGAGCGCCAGGTGTTCTTCATTGACGAAGTGCACCGGCTTCTGCCTGATGTGGAAGAGATTCTCTATTCGGCGCTCGAGGATTTCCGGGTGGACATTGTGATCGGCGCTGGACCCGGCGCGCGCACGCACTCCTTGCAAATCCCCCGTTTCACGGCAATTGGTGCGACCACGCGACAGGGATTGGTGAGTGCACCATTGCGTGGGCGATTCGGGCTTGTATTACGGCTGAATCACTACGACGTTGAGGAGATGACGAACATCGTGATGCGGTCTTCGAAACTGTTGAACGTGTCGATGGAACGTGAAGGAGCGGTCGAAGTCGCTCGCCGCAGCCGCGGCACTCCACGCATCGCCAACCGCCTTCTGCGCCGTGTGCGCGACTTTGCGCAGGTTCGCGCCAGTGGACATGTCGATCTCACCGTTGCGCGTCAGGCGCTCGATCTGCTCGAAGTCGACCCGCTCGGTCTCGACGAAACGGACAAGAAGATCATGATGACCGTGCTGGTCAAGTACGGCGGCGGGCCGGTGGGTCTCAACACGATTGCCGCCTCAATCGACGAACAGCCCGACACGATCGAAGAGGTTTACGAACCTTACCTTATCCAACTCGGCTTTCTCGACCGTACGCCGCGCGGCCGCGTGGCGACACTGCGAGGATTCGAATACTTTGGCGTCGACCGGCGTCCGGTCGGCAATGGACAAAGCACGCTCTTCTGATGCGAAAACTGCTCCTGATCGCGCTTATGACGCTGCCCGCCGCGGGACAGCGGTATAGCGCTTCTCGCGTGATTTCCGGCGGGCTGGGATCGCTCCAGTTGCTCGACAGCGAAGCGATGCGAGTCACCCTCGTGCCCGAACGGGGGGCGGAGATTTCGAGTATCCAAGTGCGATTTGGCGGAGACTGGCGGGAGATCATCTGGAGCGCTAGCAGCCCGGAGGGTTGGACGGGGCGCGCACCGTGGTTGTGGCCGGCCACCGGACGTAACTTTCCCAAGAATGTCGCGCCGAGCGAGGATGCGGCGGGTTCTTCCTACGACTACAAAGGCAAGCGCTATCCGATGCCGATACACGGATTCGCGCGCGACATGCCGTGGAAGGTGGAGTCGTTCCAATCCGGCGCCGCCGGCGCGCGCGCCGTGTTGTCGCTCACCGACACTCCGAAGACGCGCGCCCTGTATCCGTTCGGATGGCGCGTGGAACTTGCCTATACGCTCGCCGGCGGTGAATTGGAGATGGAAATGCGGGTCCGGGCCTCCGAACAGAATCGTGACGAAATGTTCTTTAGCGCCGGAAACCACATTACGTTTCGCGTGCCGCTGGTGGAGGGTTCCGATCCGCTCCAGGTAACCCTTCAATCGCCCTCGACCGTTGAGTATGTGAAGCAAGGCTTCATGCCGACCGGCGAAAAGGTTTCACGATCCTACGGAAGACCGGCGCCGTTGAAGGACCTACCCGTGAAACAGGCCGTCACGTTGGGCGGGTATCGACGCGGCATCTGGATGGCGCTCACCGATCCCGCCGGCCTCGCGGTGTTGCTGGAGCATCAGCCGAGCGCGATTCCCGGCGAGGCCTGCCTGTTCAATATCTGGGGCGATGCGGCGGCGGGTTACTTCAGTCCCGAGCCATGGGTCGGACTTCAGAACTCGCTTGTCTCCGGAGACGGCCTGGTGAGACTGAACCCGGGCGCCGAAAACGCTATGGGTTTTGTCCGGAATTAACCTGACAATTTTGAGGCGGGAAAATTTAGCAAATTGTCCCGCCTCAAAATTGTCAGGGCATTTTTTGATAGATCCTTAATCAGTTAAATCCGTGGTCTCTTCGAGAGATTGATCGGCGCTTACAAATCCGCGATCCTGTTTGGGGCGTTTGCCGATCACGCTGGAGACCACGATGGCCAGTTCGAGAGGCTCGA
>CAYUZM010000939.1:0-2956 GCA_964449665.1 uncultured Solibacteraceae bacterium | reverse complement strand
CCAGCCAAATGAAGCCCGCCCGAAGCAATCCCGTCGCCATCGCAAACCATGCCGATTGCCACCATGCCGGCGCCACTTCAAACGCAAACCGGGCCGGTTCGCGGCTCCACACGCCCTGCGCATTCCTTGCCTTCACCTCGAATACATACGAGCCCGGCGGCAGCTTCGGATACCGCAGCACCCTCTCATCGGTCTCCTCCCACTGCGGCTCCGGCAATCCCTGCAACCGGTAGGCGTAGCGAACCGCCTTCGCATTGTCATAAACCAGCGACGAATATTCGATCGCCAGCGGTTCCTGCCCCATCCGTAAATTCTGGAATCCGGAGTCGTAAATCCGCTTGCCCGCCTCAACCCCGTGAATCAATGCTACCGGTGGATGCACCGCATACCGGTGCGGAAAGAATGAGGCCAGGCCCCGGCTTGTTCCCACCCATGTCATTCCATCCCGGTCGGCCCAGAACGAATTGCCGTCCATGTCGTCCCAAACCACCCCGTTGGCCATCCCGTGATGCCGCCACAGTTGGCCGTCGTAAACGTCCACTCCGTTATCGCTGCCATACCAGACCCACCCCCGCGAATCGACCCCCGCAAACATGCAATAGTCCGACGCCAACCCGTCGCGCTTCGTGTAGTGGCGCACCGCGAGCTTCCCGTCTTCCTTCACCCGGATACTCGATAGCCCCATCGCCTCGCGGTAGCCAACCCAATACTGGCCGTCCTTGCCCTGCGCGATCGAGCCCACATAGGACGACGCCAACCCGTCCTGCCGCGTGTAGAGCGACCACGCCCCTTGCCCCCATCGCGCCAGCCCATGCCGCGTCGCCACCCACACGTTGCCGCTGTCGTCGGCTAACAAACCCAATGCGCGAACTTCGGGCGCAAGCCCCGGAATCCGCACCCGCTCCCACTGCCGCCCGCCCCGCGACGAAATCCGGTACACACCCTTTTGCGTCGCCGCCCAGATGTCGCCCGCTCGATCGGCCTCCATTGCCATGATCGTTTCTTCGGAGATGCCCGCCGTGAACCCGTACCGCGTCACGGCGCCCGTTCGCGGGTCCAGCCGCGCCGCCCCACCTACGAAACACCCAATCCAGATCGCTCCGTCCGGCGCCACCGCGATCGCCCGCGTGCGGTCGCTCTGCAATCCCTGCCGCGCACCATACACCGTCCACTTCAGTCCATCGTCCTGGCTCTTGTGCAGCCGGTGCACTCCGTTGTTGGTGGCAATCCACAGGTCGCCCTCCGCATCGCGCTGCATCTCCCAGATCACGGAACTGCTCATGCCCTCCTTCGGCGTAAAGTGCGTCCATTGCCCGTAGCCCAGCAGACGCACCAGCCCCCCGCCCCCCGTCGCCGTCCACAAGGAACCGTCACGGTCCCGCATCGACGTCGTGGTCGTGCTCACCAACATGCCCGTCGATTCCCCGTAGACCCGCCACTTCCCACTCCGGTGAACCGCAACCCCCTCATCGGTCGCCACCGTAATTCCTAATCCGTCAACCCACCGCACCTCGCCATTGCCGGTCGTCGCCGGCAAACCCTCCCCACGCTCAACCCATTCGCCGGTCTCGGGATTCACCTCGATCAGCCCGGTCCTGCGCCGCAGCCACATGTGCCCCCGGTCGTCCTCGGCCATGGAGATCCATTGCTCCCGCGGCAGATTCCAGTCCTTTCCCGGCACCGATCCGTGATTCTTCGCCGGATCCCAGACGCAAAGCTTCTTCTGGCACCCGAACCAGATCTCTCCATTGCGCCGCCCGAATACGCCCCGCGTCACCCGTAACGTTTCCGGACCGCCCAGATCAACCCGTCGCGCGTGAAACTTGCCCTCGCTTGCCTGAATCCTCACCAGGCCCGAAAGCGTCGCCACATACACCGTCCCCGGCGTCCCGCAGGAGAGCACCCGGCCTGGATCCAACTCCGCGCCCTCGGGCATCGGAGCCGTCTCGAACCCATCCTCCGCCAAATAGGCCACCCCGCTCGTCGTTGCCGCCCACAACCGGCCGTCGGCGCCCGTACAAAGGTCGAACGTGTAGCTCGCCGGCAATCCCGCCGCAATGCCATACTCCCGGAATCGGGTGCCGTCAAACCGGAACACCCCGTTCTCGGTGGCCACCCAAAGAAATCCCGTCTTGTCCTGAACCACGTCGTGAACCGACAGGTTCTTCAAACCATCGCTCTGCCCGTAATGTTGAAACGGATACCGCTGCGCACACAACACCCCCGCCGCATACAGCACAAAGGCCGCGCGTGTCAGTGCACCGCCGACTCTCAGGCGTCCGTAAGGCTCGTGCACCGGCATCGCGGCCACGACTTCCGGCAAAGCGCCCGGATCTGCTCTATCCATCAAGTACGGAGACCCTACGACTATATCGGTTCAAATCGCCGGTCGTCTAGCGAAACCTCGCCGCCATTCTCGCGGCCAATCCGGATTCCTCACCCCCACTGTGATACGATTGCCGATTTCCTCATGAAAATCATACGAGTTGAAACCATCTACCTCCGCCAGCCTGAAGTGAAATTCCAGTGCGACTCAGGTCAAGACGCCCTCCTAGTCCGGGTTCATACTGACGCCGGAATCACCGGCATCGGCGAAGTCGATTCCGCCCCCCTCGCCGCCAAAGCCGCCATCGACGGACCCTTCTCTCACACCACCGCCTGCGGCCTCGGCCAGCTCATCCTCGGCGAAGATCCCTTCGAAACCGAAAAGATCTGGCACAAAATGTACCGCGGCAATATCTACGGCGGCCGCCGCGGCGTCGGCTTCCATGCCATGTCCGGCATCGACCTCGCCCTCTGGGACATCAAAGGCAAAGCCCTCGGCATGCCCGTCTGGAAACTCCTCGGCGGCGGTTTCTGCGAAAAAATCCGCTGCTATGCTTCCTCCCTTTGGGGACCCACTCCCGAGGCCCCCTACCACCTCCCCCGCCGCTACCGACACCGGGGCCTCACCGCC
>CAYUZM010000938.1:0-2962 GCA_964449665.1 uncultured Solibacteraceae bacterium | reverse complement strand
GGTGGCGGCCAGGAGCAGGACGGAGGCGAGAAGGCGGTTCATACGACAGCGCCCGAGACGTGGTCGGATACGGGGTGGAGCAACACTTTGTCCGATTGCGCGGCGGGCCAGGTGGTGAGCAGCACGCAGCAGGCGCCGGAGAAGGGGTCGGCCCAGCAGAGGGTGCCGGTGGAGCCGCTATGGCCGAAGGTGGCGGGCGAGCATCGTTTGCCGAAGCTGCCGGGCTTGACGGAGAAGCCGATGCCCCAGGGGGCGTTCAATTTTGCGTTTTGATTCACGGTCATCATTTGGGCGGTAGCGGGGCGGACGGCGCGGCCATCCGGGGTGAGGAACGAGCGAAGGAAGCGGCCGACATTTTCAGCTGTGGCATGAGCGCCGCCCCACGGGGCGCCGAGGTTGCGCCAGTAGGGGCTATTCCAGTTCCAGTCGTCGTTGCCTTCGACCTGGCATTGGGCGGTGGCGGGGATGGCGCGTCCGCCGAGGCCGAGAGAGGTTTCGTTCATGAGAAGCGGTTTGAAGACGCTGGTGCGGAGAAATTGGGGAAAGGGCGTCTTGGTGATGCGTTGGGCGATTTCGGAGGCGAGCAGAATGCCCATGCTTTGATACTTTACTTGCGTTCCGGGGGCGAACAGCAACGGCGTGCGGCAGGAGCGGGCGACGAATTCGGAGAGCGGGGCGTGTTGTTTGCGCAGCTCGTCGTTTTCCGGCAGCATGTCGGGCAGGCCGGAGCTGTGGGTGAGCAGCATGTGGACGGTGACGCGCGCGCGATCGCCGCCGTCGAATTCGGGGATGAACTTGCGGACGGGGTCGGTGAGGGCGAGTTCACGGTGATCGACCAGGTGCATGAGCGCGGTGGCGGTCATGGGCTTGGTGATGGAGGCGAGCAAAAAGGGAGTGGCGGCGGTGGCGGCGCCGAAGCCCTGGTTGAAGACGGAATTGCCTTCGCGGATGTAGAGAGAAGCGGCGCGCAGCTTGCCGGAGGTGACGGCGGTGGTGAGCAGTTTCTGCGCGGCGTCCATGCTGGGCTTGCGGAGGGCAAGGGCCAGACTCGACAACAACTCGCGGCGGGTCATGAAGTTCGATGCTACCGAGTGGGCGGGGATGAGTCAAATGGCGGGGGTGGGGGTGTTGGACAGCAGGCGGTGCGTTTTGTTTGTGTTTTGGCGGTCTTTTTTAGTTCTCATCGCTCATTGCCGTGGAGGCGGCAATGCGATGGATTCTGTTGGGAATGGCGATGGCGGCGGCGAGTGCGCAAGCGGGCGAAGAGCCGGCGGGCGTGGCGGTGTGCGTGGAGTATGGGGGCGTGCCGTTCCGCACTGCGCACCGGGCGCGCGCGGTGGCGTCGGCGATCTATCGCGAGATTGGCGTTCGGCTTGAATGGCATATGTGCCATAAGAAGCCGGAGAGCGACGTCCGCATCCGGTTCAGTTACGAGACGCCGAAAGAGGCTGCTCCGGGCGTGATTGCCTATGCCTTGCCGTATGAGGGGAAGACGGTGGAGATTTATTACGAACGTGTGGTGCATACCGCGCGTAGCTATCCGGGCGAGTTTCTGGGGCACGTAATGGCGCACGAGATTGCGCACCTGTTGCAGGGCATGGCGCGGCACTCCGAGGAGGGCGTGTTGAAGGCGAGGTGGAGCGTGGACGAGCAGGAGCGCATGTCTTACCGGCCGATGTCGTTTAGCGCGCAGGATGCCGATCTGATTCATCGGGGAATCCGCTGGCGCGCCGCCCCGCGGAAGGCCGCGCTTGCCGCCTCGAATACGGGCAGGTGAGTCCGGTGTTCCCGGGGGCACAATTTGCGGCTCAATTTCCTGTTGCGGCGCACTGCCTGTCGGCCCGACACTGTAGGTTCAGGAGGTGTGCGCAGTTGAGCATGAAAGTTGCCGAGAACGCTACGTGGGAACCGACCGAAAGGTGGACCGTCACCGACGCCACCGAGCTCTATGACGTGGCCCGCTGGGGCCAAGGGTATTTCTCCGTGGGCGCGAACGGGAACGTGTGGGTGCACCCCACAAAAGAGGCGACACGCTCCATCGATTTGAAGCAGTTGGTCGACACGCTCATCCTGCGCGGCATTCCCCTGCCGGTGCTGGTGCGTTTCGGGGAACTGTTGCAGCACCGTTTAAGCGAACTGCACGGGGCCTTCACCAACGCGATTCGCGACCACAACTACCAGGGCAAGTACTCGTGTGTCTATCCGATCAAGGTGAACCAGCAGCGGCAGGTGATTGAAGAGGTGGTGCGCTATGGCAAGCAGTATGAGTATGGGCTGGAGGCGGGCTCAAAGCCGGAGCTGCTGGCCGTGCTGGCGATTTCGGACAACAACACGCCGATCATCTGCAACGGCTTCAAGGACGATGAATATATCGAAATGGTGATGCTGGCGCGCAAGATCGGGCGCAACATCACGCCGGTGGTGGAAAAGTACACCGAGCTCGATTTGATTTTGAAACACAGCGCGCGCGTGGGCGTGCGGCCGGTGATCGGGCTGCGCATCAAGCTGGCGAGCCGGGGTTCGGGGCGTTGGAAGTCAAGCGGCGGCTACCGTTCGAAGTTCGGCCTGACGGTGACCGAGGCGATTCGCGCGCTGGATCAGTTGAAGGCGCTGGGCATGGAAGACACGCTGCAACTGCTGCACTTCCATTTGGGCAGCCAGATTACGAACATCCGGCAGGTGAAGGCGGCGGTAACCGAAGGCGCGCGCATCTATGCCGATCTGGCGAAGAACGGCGCGGGATTGAAGATTCTGGATGTCGGCGGCGGGTTGGGCATCGACTACGACGGTTCGCAAACTGACTTCGAGTCGAGCGTGAACTACACGCTGCAGGAGTACGCCAACGACGTGGTGTATCACATTCAACAGGTGTGCGACGAGTCAGAGGTGCCACATCCGAACATTGTGAGCGAGAGCGGGCGCGCAGTGGGGGCACGCAGGGGCGGGGAGGCGCCGTGTCAAA
>CAYUZM010000937.1:0-2964 GCA_964449665.1 uncultured Solibacteraceae bacterium | reverse complement strand
CGGGCCTGGCCAAACTGAAACACCAGCAGCACGCTCAGCATTCCGGCGACGGCGCCCACCGAGACGATGCGGCGAAGCCCCTCCAACCCGACGCTTTTGAGCGCCTCGGCCACCGGAGCGGCGTTGCCCAGCGTCGTGTAGTTGGCTATTCCCGTGAGCACCAGCGCCACGGCGACGTACAGCAGCGTGCAGGCGATCAGCGAGGCGATGATTCCGATGGGCAGGTCGCGCTGGGGGTTCTTACATTCTTCGGCGGCGGTGGAAACCGAATCGAAGCCAATGTAGCTGAAGAACACGATGGCCGCCCCGGTCATAACGCCCGAGAAGCCATTGGGCATGAAGGGGTGGTAGTTGTCGAAGTTGATGGCGCTTGATGCGCCGAAGACGAAGATGAGAATCGCGACGACTTTGATGGCCACCATCAGGTTGTTGGCGCCCGCCGATTCACTCACGCCGCGCACCAGCAGCACCGTCAACGTCATGATGACGAGGAACGCCGGCAGATTGAACCACGCGCCCGTTGCCTCGCCGTTCACAAACATCGGCTCGGAAAGCTCGCGTGGCAGGTGCACGCCGAAGATCGAATCGAGAATCTGATTGAAATATGCGGAGAACCCGACGGCGACGGCCATGTTGCCCACCGCATATTCGAGAATGAGATCCCAGCCGATGATCCAGGCGAAGAGTTCGCCCAGCGTGGCGTAGGCGTAGGTGTAGGCGGAACCGGCGATGGGAATCATCGACGCGAACTCGGCGTAGCAGAGCGCGGCAAAACTGCAGGCCAGCGCGACCAGAATGAACGACAGCGCAATGCCCGGCCCGGACCCGGGCCGTCCCTTCGTCGGGGGGAGGTCGGGCCCATTGCGAGGCAGGTGGGGAACGGGTGCGTGAAGGATCGAGGCGAAGGAGAGCGTCTGGCCCGCAGCCGCGGTTCCCGTGAGAACAAAGATGCCCGAACCAATTACGGCGCCCACGCCGAGGGCGGTGAGGCTCCACGGGCCGAGCGTCTTATTCAACCGGCGTTCGGGCAGCTCACTGGAGGCGATCAGTTCGTCGATGTTCTTGGTCCGGAAGAGTTGGCCCATCGCATGAGGATACACGGAATGCAACAGTCTCTACGAATTACTTCCGCAGACCCTCTTCCCAGTTTTGGATGACGACCAGCGATGGCGCGGGGATGGAGGTGTCGACGGTGGCGATGAGAAAACGGTGGCCATCGGCGGAGACGTCGAAGCCCGGGACAGAATGAATCGCCGCGCGAGCCTCCGTGCCTATCGTGAACATGATCTGCTCGGGGCCAAACTGGGGATTCGGCGAAAGGCGCACGGGAACGGCGTGGACACGCCCGTCCACGGATAAGTAGAAAAGCTCCTTGCCATCGCGGCGCCAGCGCACACTGAGCGAACCCGAGCGCGAAACCAGGAAGCGCTCCCCGGTAACTCGAGGCGAGTCGCCGCTCTCAAATGCCTGCACATAGAGGTGCGAATCGCCCGATTCGTTTGAAGTGAAAGCGAGCCATTTGCCATCGGGGCTGAACCTGGCGTTCGATTCATAGAAAGGCGTATTCAGAAGCGGAATGGCCTTACGATTACGATGCAAATCGACGACCGTGACATCGCTTTGCGTATCTCCCGCAAAGCGCGCCGAACCCGTATTCACGTACGCGATGAAGCGTCCATCCGGCGACCAATCGAGTGGCATTTCGAAATTGCCCGGCGTGAGGGGAGTTTCGGCATCGTTCTGGCCAAGTCCGCGGAGGAGTACTCTCGGGGACGTGCCGCCGGGCGCGCTGAGGAACGCGAGGGCATCCGATTTCGGCGACCAAACAGGCGCATCGCGCAGCCCGCGATCGAGGTTCATTTGCCGCCCGGCGCCGCTCTTGCTGTCGAAGATCCAGATGTTTTGCATGCCGCGCTCGACATCGTAGATAGCGGTGACCCATTGCTTTCCGTCGGGCGAGAGCCGCGCCGATTTAAGGTTGACTCCGGAGGGCCCAACCTTCGACACGGCTTTGCCACTTCGGTCGACCCATGTCAGTTGCGAGCGGCTGACATAATTTTGATAGGCGATAGTTCCTTCGGCTGATACGGAGAAATCCGCCGCACCTGCGGGGAAGAAAGAATACACCCGGTGGACCACGGGCATCGCCTCTCCTCTAAGGCGCAGCGACTCAGGATCGAACGGATGCGCCAGCAAATTGCCGGCGCGCATGTAGAAAAGATAGCCAGAGCCTGGATTGAGCACGGAAGGCGCATACTGGACACGGGAATCTGTTTCCAGGAGGAACGTGGGCTCGCCTCCCGCCACGTGCCGGGCCATCGCGCGGTGCCGTTTTGTCGCGGGGTTCCACTCCACATAGAGCAGGTGGCCATCCGGAAGCACGTGGGGCCAGTGATCTGCCGTGCCGGTTGGTTCTAGAGGCCCGCCGGAAGTAGGAATCGTAAAACTGCCAAGGCCGGTGCTGAGCATCAGGCGGGAGGCATTGAGCCAGGCGCCGGAGAATAGCCGTGTGGGAGTATCGCCGAGAACGACCTGCCCTTCGGCATCCAATTGCGCCCGCCTCAGCTTTCCGCGCGCCGTGAAGAAGAGTGAGCGGCCATCGGGCGGCCAGAAAAGCGTATGCGCGCCCTTGCTTCCGGGAATGAGGCGAGGCTCGATGGAGTTGAGATCGCGAATGAAGACGCTCAGATCGCCGCTGGCATCCATGGCCGTGAAGGCGATGCGGACTCCATCGGGCGAAAGGGCGAACGACTGGCGGCTCGCGGCGCCTTCGAGAGCGAAGCCGATAGGCGGTGCAACGGTGAATCGAACCTGCTTGCGCAGAGCAGCCGAACGCTCCTGCCGCGCGCCGATCCAGAAGCCAGAAGCGGCGACCGCCACAACCGCGAGCATGGCCGCACCGATCATCCAGGGGGCGAGGTGCCGCGGCTGAAGATCGGCGTCCATAATCTGGACTTCGTCCCA
>CAYUZM010000936.1:0-2966 GCA_964449665.1 uncultured Solibacteraceae bacterium | reverse complement strand
ATCGTCAACGGCGAGCGCTCGCGCTGCTGCGCAGGCTCCGGCTCCTGGTCGGTGTCGCCTATCTCGCCTATAAGCGTTGCGGAGGCTTCGGGTTACTGATGCTCCTCGTGCCCTTCATACAAAAGCCATTCAGCCACCTCGTCGACAAAATCACCAATCTGTACGCGTGGCGCCTGCTGCGGCCGATTGTCACGCTCCGGGTGCTAACCATGGTGGTCATCGGCGGCTTTGTGTACGGCATCGTCGCCACCAGCCACGTCCTGCCGACCGGCTTCATCCCCGGTGAGGACCAAGGCATGATCTACGCCGTTCTTCAAACCCCGCCCGGATCGACGCTGGAATATACCAACGCTAAGTCGCAAGAGCTGGAGCGGATCGCCAAGGAGATCAAGGGCATTCGCAGCGTCACATCGGTTGCGGGGTACGAAGTGCTGACCGAAGGCCGCGGCTCGAACGCCGGCACGGCGATCATCAACCTCGACGATTGGACCCAACGAACACAGACAGCGTCCGAGATCATTGAACGTCTCAAGGAAAAAACCGGCGAGATGACGAACGTCAAACTCGAGTTCTTCGAGCCGCCGGCCATTCCCGGCTTCGGCGCGGCAGGCGGCATCGCCTTGCGCGTGCTCGACAAAACGCAATCGAGTACGGCCGACTACAAGCTGCTGGGAGAGATCAACGACAAGTTCATCGCCGCGCTGGAGAAACGGAAAGAAGTCGGCAGTGTGTTCACCTTCTATGCGTCCGACTACCCGCAGTACGAGGTGGTCATCAACAACGATGTGGCCATGCAGAAGGGGGTGTCGATTCAGGACGCGCTGAACAACCTCAACATCCTCATCGGCAGCACCTACGAGCAGGGCTTCGTTCGCTTTAACCAGTTCTACAAAGTGTACGTTCAGGCGTGGCCGCAGTTCCGGCGGATGCCCAAGGACCTCGACGACCTCTTCGTCCGGAACGAAAAAGGGGAGATGGTCCCCTACTCGGCGTTCATGGAGCTGAAGAAAGGGCAGGGGCTGAACGAGATCACCCGATACAACTTGTTTCCTTCGGCCGCCGTTCAACTCGTGCCGGCCGCGGGCTACTCGACCGGTCAGGCCCTTGAGGCCGTGCAGGAGGTCGCCAAGGCGACCTTGCCGCGCGGATATGACCTGGGCTGGGAGGGCCTATCGTGGGACGAGTCGAAGAAGGGCAACACGGCACTCTACATCTTCGTGATCGTGGTGGTGTTCGTGTACCTCGTGCTGGTCGCGCAGTACGAGAGCTTCCTGATTCCTCTGGCTGTGGTCCTGTCGCTGCCAGTCGGTATCTTCGGCTCTTTCGTGTTCCTGTCCGCCTTGGGATTATCGAACGACGTCTGGGCTCAGCTCGGGATGATCATGTTGGTCGGGCTCCTCGGCAAGAACGCGATTCTGATCGTGGAGTTTGCGGTGCAGCGCCGGGACGAGGGCGCCTCGATCAAAGACGCCGCTATCGAGGGAGGAAAGCTCCGCTTCCGGGCCATCCAGATGACCTCCTTCGCCTTCGTAGCAGGGCTTCTACCGCTGGTCGTCGCCCATGGCGCCGGCGCGATTGCCAATCGGACCATCGGGGTCACAGGTGTCGGCGGCATGCTCCTGGGCACCTTGCTCGGTGTGCTCGTGATCCCTGGCCTCTACTACCTGCTCGCCCGCATGTCGGATGGACGCGAACTCCTGCGCGGCGAAACGCATATTCCTTTTAGTGAAGTTGAAGGCGAACACTGATTCGAGAGAGAACACGGAGTGGAATTATGACCAACCCAAAGCCGGTCGTCGTGGCATTGCCCCTCGACCACCAAACCGATGAGCTTTTGGCTACGGCTCTGGACCTCGGCCAACGGCTCAAGTGCCCTTTGGTCGTAGTGCATGCGCTCGGCAAGCGCCGTTTGGAGAGCGAACCGAGTACCGCCAACCGTATCGCAAAGGCAAAGCAGACCCTGGGTCTGCGGCTCCAACCGCTCTGGAAGGCGGGACTGGATGTTCAGGAGGAGGTGGAGGTGGGTACTCCCGCCGAACTCGCGATTAACACGGCCCTACGCATCGGCGCTCAGCTCATTATCACGGGCCGCGGGCGGCCGGCGACCATCCGGCGATGGCTCGTGGGCTCGGCGGTCGAGGCCATCGTCCACCGCGCGGTAGTTCCTGTCTGGGTCGTGCGGGGGGAGCGGGCCGTCAGGCGGCGGCCGGTGCTCTGCCCGATCAACCTCGCCTCGCCATCCAAGCTCGGGCTCGCATCCGCCGTCCGTATGGCTCGAGTCCTCGAGGTACCTCTCCGCGTCATGACGGTCCTATCGGACAACTCGTCTGGCGAGGGGCCATTGGTCGAGGAGGCACGCCGGGATCTGGAGACGATGCTTGCCGAGCACGCGGTAGACGGGCTCGACGTCACGGTCGACGTGGTGACGGGAAGCCCGGCCGAACGAATCGTCGACGCCGCGGACGAAGCCGGGATGCTTGTGATCGGTAGCCGGGGCTTTAATCACCTGGTTCCCGAATTGCTCGACCCCGTCACCACGCGAGCGCTTCGCTACAGCCACTGCAGCATCCTGGCAGTACGAGAGGTACATGTTGATCTCGAAGCGAACGAGGCCGAGATTGCAAGGCTGGCGGATGCCTGTCGCGTCACTTGGCAGTTGATTGAAGATGGCCGGGCGGTCGAGGCACTTCCTTTCATCGAGCCCGCGGCCCTGCGCGCTCCGGTCAACGCAACGATTCAGGAGGCGTACGCCATCGTCCTTGAGAAGGTGGGTAGAGAGGCGGAGGCTCGATCCCACCACGAGCTCTCCCAAATGATTCGCGCTCGCATCGACCGGAGTTGAACGCACCGCGACGCCTGGAAGCGTATCAATGGTGTGTGCGCACGCCGCCCCTAACCCTCATCCGGCGGACGGCGCCGCCCGGCGAGCCCCTTTGACGAAGACTCCGCTCCCGGCGGCTCACAAA
>CAYUZM010000935.1:0-2972 GCA_964449665.1 uncultured Solibacteraceae bacterium | reverse complement strand
TTCGGCATCGATGTCATCTCCTCGATTGTCCTTATCTCGTTGATCACGTCCATTTACACCGTCGCGGGAGGCCTGCGCGCTGTTGTGGTTACCGAAGCAATCCAGACCGTGCTCCTGCTGGCAGGCGCGGTGATCGTGACCGTGCTCGCCGTTGTCGCGCTTCCCTCGCACGGCATTCACAACATTGCCGACCTGCGCCTGGCCGTTAAGCCCGAGCAACTGAGCATGCTGCGCACGGAGAACTCGACGGGACTTGCCTGGTACTCCGTTCTCCTCGGCTACCCTGTTCTTGGCGTCTGGTACTGGTGCACAGATCAGACCATTGTGCAGCGTGTTCTCGCGGCTCGCACGGAGCGTGATGCCCAACTCGGGCCGCTGTTCGCCGGACTGTTGAAGATTCTGCCGGTCTTCCTGATGGTGCTTCCGGGAGTCCTCGGATACGTCCTCTTTCGAGACCTCATCGGTACCGATAGCAACCAAACTCTCCCGGTGCTGATTCTTCAATTGGTGCCCGTGGGCTTGCGCGGATTGATTTGCGCGGGCGTGCTTGCTGCTCTTATGAGCACGATCGCCTCAGCCCTGAATAGTTGCGGCACACTGGTTGCCGTCGACATCGCGAGGCGGCTCCATCCGGAAATCGCTGACCGCGCCGAAGTGCGCATCGGCCGCATCAGCTCGGTCTTGGTGATGCTCCTGGCGATGGCCTGGTCCACGCAAGGCGGCCGCTACACGAGTATCTTTGAGGCGATCAATGCGATTGCAGCGGACCTCGCTCCCCCCATCACAACGGTGTTTCTGTGGGGGGTGTTTTGGCGGCGCGGCACATGGCAAGCCGCCATGGCGACGTTGATCTCGGGATTTGTCCTGGGCGCCGCGGCGTTTCTGGTGGATCTCCCGATGGTGGGTACGCAGAAATTGATTACCCAGGTTTGGGGCATACCCTTCATGTTGCAGGCTTGGTGGCTATTCTGCACTTGCAGCGTTATCTATTTCACGACGAGTTTGCTCACGCCGGCACCACCCGCCGCGCACGTCGACGGACTCACATGGTCCAGGCCAATGTCGCCGCTGAAACTTCAACAGGTGAGCCCTGGCGACCCGAAGACCATCGCGCTTTTCTTACTTCTTATGATTGCGATTCTCTATACTTGGCTTCGCTAGGCGGGCTACCGCGCGCATCGCTTTGGCTGGTAACTACCGGCAGAAGCTTCGCTCCGCCTTTGAAGCGGTGAGCAAAACCAACCCATGTCGATCTGGCCTCAACCGCTCGACTCTATTCGCTCCGATCGATCCGCGATATCGCTGTCATAATGGTGGTATCCAGTAGCCTCTGGCGCGAACACAGGGGAACCGGGCATTCGGAGGAGGCTTCGAGCGCCCTCGATATCGAATTGCCAGCCAACATCCCCCGGTGTCGAGCATGGTTCAAAGATCAGTGTTGCCGCGCGAGAAGCCAGCAGGGAGATATGAAAACAGCCGCCCACCAACATCCAATTCAGAAGGTCCTCGAGAATCGCATTGCCATTATCGATGGAGCGATGGGCACCACGATCCGCACCTACGGTATGACAGAAGCTCATATCCGCGGCGAGCGATTCAAGAACTCTTCCAAGGACCTTTTGAATAACGGGGACATATTCTCCCTGACTCAGCCGGAGATGATCTGCGACATCCATCGCCGGTTTCTGGAGGCTGGCGCGGATATCATCGAAACCAACACTTTCGGCGCGACGACGATCTCGCAGAGCGAGTTTTTCGTCGATGATCCGCGTGAGCACGGTGGCCGGAAAGATCCCGCGTTTTACCAGAAGATCATCGAGGATCCGTTTCTCAGGAGCCTGGCGTGGGAAATCAACGAGCAGTCGGCACGGCAGTGCCGCGAATGGGCAGACCGCGTTGCCAACGCGACGTCGCGCCAGCGGTTTGTCGCCGGGGCCATCGGTCCACTCACCGTCTCTCTTTCGAATTCGCCCGACGCGGACGATTCCGGTTTCCGTGTGGTCACCTTCGATCAGGTAAAGATTGCCTACATGCAGCAGATCCGCGCGCTCATCGCCGGAGGCTCGGATCTGTTACTGGTCGAGACGATCTTCGATTCCTTGAATGCCAAGGCGGCGCTGGTGGCCATCCGTGAGGTGTTTGAACAGGACGGCAAAGAACTACCGGTGATGATCTCGGCGGCGGTGGGACGTGGCGGCGAGACGATGATTTCCGCGCAAACCATCGAAGCCTTCTGGAATGCGGTGCAGCACGTGAAGCCGTTGTCGGTGGGACTGAACTGCTCGCTTGGCCCCGACATGATGTATCCGTTCCTGGCCGAGCTGTCAGAGAAGTCAGACGCCGCGGTTTCGTGCTATCCGAACGCCGGTCTGCCCAATCCTCTTTCTCCGACGGGATTTGATCTTGAGCCGCCGGACATGGCGCGGTATTTGGCCGACTTTGCGAAGGGCGGGCTGATCAACATTGCCGGCGGCTGTTGTGGCAATACGCCAGAACACATCGCCGCGATCGCGAAAGCGTTGGAAGGACAGCATCCGCGCGAGGTGCGCAAGCCGTCCACTTCGGTCAGCGTAAGCATGGCGAGACCGTTGCGGCTTTCCGGTTCGCAGCCGTTCACGCAGCAGGATGGCGTCTACATCATGCTGGGCGAGCGTACCAACGTGGCCGGATCGCCGAAGTTCGCCAAGCTGATCAAGGAAGGGAAGTACGAAGAAGCGGTAGGCATTGCCCGCCAACAGGTCGAAAACGGCGCCAACGTGATCGATATCTGCATGGACGAGGGCATGATCGACGGCGTTGCCGCGATGACCCGTTTCCTGCACCTGCTGGCGAGCGAGCCCGAAGTGGCCAAGGTTCCATTCATGGTGGACTCGTCGAAATGGGAGGTCATTGAGGCCGGGCTGAAATGCCTGCAGGGCAAGGGAATCGTGAACTCGATTTCACTCAAGGAAGGCGAGGAGAAGTTCCGGCAA
>CAYUZM010000934.1:0-2995 GCA_964449665.1 uncultured Solibacteraceae bacterium | reverse complement strand
ACAATCGTGCCAGCGCTCAACAGGACGGGCACCGCAAGCAATGCAAAGAATCTGCCGAACATATTCCGTTCTCCTGAACTTCATGGAGTGGCTGGAGGATGCGGCCAGTCCTTCAACCCCGAACGGGTTGAATTCGAGAAGCCAAACGAGGCGTGGGCCGCCTCTAGCGCCGCCGTTGCCAAGCGCGCAGCGCAAGAAACGCAGCCGAGAGTAACGCCAGCGCACCCGTGCCCGGTTCCGGCACGGATGGATCGACGTAGGTGTAGGTGAGCGTGTAGTCCACCCACGACGAACCAAATTGCCTGATCCCCGCGGAGGTGGCACAGATGAGATACCCGCCTGGTTCGCACCACGCGTCTCCGTAAGCGGCCGTCAGCCCGAAATAGGGGATGGGCGGGTCATCAAAGGTGGACCAGAGGTCCCAACTCGGATCCCCTACAACGATGAAGTCGGCTTCGCCCTCGCAGCGGGGCAGATACCCATACTGAGTCTCCGTCAATTGATACTCACACCGTTTATCGAAGTGAAGGCTAGTGCCATCCGGAATAATTAAGCTGCCGACACCGATCCGGCCCTCGCTTACAACCAGTGCGGGTGGATCAAGGGGAATCCCCGGTTCGGTTTCAAAGATGACGTCAACGCCCCATCCGTAAGTCAAGTGGAAGGCCGCCTCAACATGAGTGAGCCTTTGGCCCGACACAAAGTGATCGAGAGGCCAGAACGCCCCCGAGTGGGACCCGCCAAAATAGCCTGTCTGTACAATGGTGCCCGCGCTGGCCAGGACGGGCAGCGCTAAAAGTGCAATCAACTTACTGAGCATAATCCGTTCTCCTAAACTTCACGGAGTGGCTGGATTATTGGCCAGTTCTTCAGGTGGTTTGGCCTGAATTCGCCAACCTCAGTGTAGGCTCTTGCGCGCGTGGTGGCAAACTCTATTTAATTAACTCCAAAAGTAACGTGACACGCCTCCCCAATAAACTAATTCGTGACTAATCGGTCCGGATGGCCGCTATTCCCACTCGACCGGGCGAAGAGAAAGCGCACGCCTCGCGCCGTCACGAAGTGCGGTCACTACGATACAATCCCGTTCATGCCGCGCCTTCTCGCTTTCGCCATTTTGGCCTCGTTCTCCCTCTCGGCCCAACAATACGACCTGCTCCTCAAAGGCGGCACCGTCGTCGACGCCAAGAACAACCTCAACGCCCGCCGCGACGTGGCGATCAAAGACGGCAAAATCGCCGCCGTCGCCGCCGACATCCCCGCCTCGCAGGCCGGCAAGACCGTCGATGTCACCGGCCTCTACGTCGCCCCCGGCCTCATCGACATCCACGTGCACGTCTTCGCCGGCGAAGGCCGCGAATACATGGGCGAATCCAGCGTCATGCCCGACGACCACAGCTTCCGATCGGGCGTCACCACCATGGTCGATGCCGGCTCGTCGGGCGCCAAGAGCTTCCAACGCTTCAAGAACCGCGTCATCGACAAGTCCCGCACCCGCGTGCTCGCCTTCCTGAATATTGTCGGCACCGGCATGGGCGGCGGCAACGACGTCGAACAGAACACCGCCGAGATGGACTCCAAGGCCTGCGCCAGCCGCATTCAGCAATACCGCGCGGACATCGTCGGCGTGAAGACGGCGCACTACCAGGCCCCCAACTGGATCGCCGTCGATAACGCCCTCGCCTGCGCCCAGGCTGCGGGCACGCCGCTCATTGTCGACTTCGGCAGGTTCCAGCCCGAGCGCCCGCACGAAGACCTCATCACCAAGAAGCTCCGCGCCGGCGACATCTACACCCACGCCTACCTCCCCTCGGTCCCCATGCTCGATGCCCAGGGCAAGGTCCGCGACTACCTGCGCGAAGGCCGCAGGCGCGGCGTCAAGTTCGACGTCGGCCACGGCGGCGGCAGCTTTGCCTTCCGGCTCGCCGTTCCCGCCATGAAGCAGGACTTCTGGCCCGACTCCATCTCCACCGATCTCCACATCTCTTCCATGAACGCCGGCATGAAGGACATGACCAACGTCATGTCGAAGTTCCTCGTCATGGGCATGCCCATTGACCAGGTCATCGCCTGCTCCACCTGGAACCCCGCCCGTGAAATCAAGCGGGAAGAACTGGGCCACCTCTCCGTCGGCGCCGGCGCCGATATCGCCGTTCTCAGCGTTCTCAACGGCAAGTTCGGCTACGTCGATGTTACGGGCTCCCGCCTCCGCGGCGACAAGAAGATCGTTGCCGAGATGACCCTTCGCGACGGCCGTGTCGTGTGGGACCTCAACGGCCTCAGCCGCGAAGACTGGGACAAGCCCGGCACCACTACCGCCGAGGGCGACGGCGTCTGGGACGCCACGCTCGGCCAGTCCGCGCGCGCGCGGAGGTAGCCGCGCCCGCAGGCAGCAGTCCGCGCACGCAGGTAACCGCGTTCCCATGCCAACGCAACACCAACTGGCGTTGAACCGACCGTCCAGGCGGTTACTCATTGTCACCGCCATCCCGATCATTCTCGCCATGGTCCACCTGGCGCGCAAAGGCACTGCGGTGAGTTTTCCCACACGCCGGACGGGAGGGGCAACGCCGTTCACGTCGGAGGAATCGCCGCTGAGTTTCGTTCTTTACGGCCTCATGGCGTACCTGGTGACGTGCTGTATCGTGCTCATTTGCAGGCCTTTCGTCCAGTTTTTGGGGGAAGAAATCCGCCTTCGCCGCCGCAGCCGCCGTTAGTAGATTTATGTGAGTGCCATGCCATCAACCGTAACGGACTTGCAATAACTATTTTTGGTTTATTTTCAGTGGTTTGTGTGGAAACTCTGTCACTCCCGCAAAAACTGTGCTAAATATAGGAGTCGGAACGGGCGCTCGCTCGAACCGTAATGTGAAGTTTTGGGCACGAACGTGGCCGGAAAGGCCGCGGGCAGCTGAGGCGAACACCTCGCTACGGACGCCCTTATCCCAGGATTTTTTCTCACAAGCAGCAGTCGATTCAATGGAGGTCAGTTACC
>CAYUZM010000933.1:0-2997 GCA_964449665.1 uncultured Solibacteraceae bacterium | reverse complement strand
CTGGCGACCCGGCCTGTTTCACCACACGGAAAATCAGGCCCCCCCCAAGCCAGGCGCCTCCGCCCACGCGGTCCACAATGTGCGGGCTGTCGTAGTGCTTGCTCGGATGGAACTGCTTGCGGTCGTTCAGGCACGCGCTCCAGCCGTTGTGCGAGGCGCTGTGCGATTCGCGCAGCGTAATGGCAATCGAGTTCAGATTCGGGTAGGCATCCAACACCTGATTGGTCAGCGTCTCGTACTGCGCGCGGTCGAGACTCCCCGAGTGTACGTCCACCTTGCTCTCAATGCCCAGCGACATCTGGCAATCTTCTTCGTTGGCGATGCAGACGTTGGCGTGTTTCAGAAGCAGCGGCATCACTTCTTTGGCCGCCTTGCCGTACTTCCACAGGTTTTTGCGGAAGTTCAGATCAATGCTCACGGTCAAGCCCGCCGCTTCGGCCGCCTTCACGCTCTCAATCGCCAGGTCCGCGGCCGACTGGCTCAGCGCCGGCGTAATGCCGGTGATGTGGAACCAATCCGCGCCCTCGAAACATTTCTTCCAATCCACGTCGCCCGGCTTGGCAAGCGCAATCGAACTGCCCGCGCGGTCGTACACCACCTTTGACCCGCGTTGATTCGCGCCCGGCTCCACGAAGTAGATGCCGAACCGTCCCGGAGCGCGCACAATGTGATCTGCGTCCACGCCGAATCGCCGCATCTCGCCGATAAAGGCGTCCACAATCGGGTTGGCCCCCGGCAGCAAAGTCACATACCGCGACTGCCCGCCGAAGCCCGCAATCGCCACCGCCACGTTGGCCTCGCCGCCGCCAAACGTCGCCACGAATTGCGGCGACTGCAGAAACCGCTCCATTCCCGGCGGCGCCAGGCGCAGCATGATCTCACCAAAACTCACCACTAGCTTGGACATATGAATTGCCTTTCCTATTTCGGCAGCGCCACCACATCGACGCCAAAACTGGCGTCGAGCGACGGCAACCCCTCAAACAGCAGCAGCGTGCTCGCCGGAGGTTTGCTCGAATCGTAAAACTCAAATCGAATGGCGCGCACCCGCGCCGTGGTCGCTTCCGTCAGCGGATAGACGCTCGAAAACAGGACGTGCTTCATGCTGCTGCCCGCGCTTTCGAGAATGCCTTGCAGCCGCGAAAACGCCAGCCGGATATCGGCGTCCTGCGCGCGAAACGCCAGTTGCGTGGTCGTCAGAATCACTTGCGGCGCGCCCACCAGCACCACGTGCGTGAAGTTCTTCGACGCCGTCAGCCCCGGCGGTTGCACGAACTTGGCCGGCGCGCCCACCGGCGCATTCAACCGCGCCACGGCCTCGCATTCCACCACGTGAGAAGCTGGCGATCGCACCGATTGCACATAGGTGAGCGCCGCCTGCGGAAACGCGATCGCCACCATCTGCCTCGCCTCGCTGTAATCTTCCAGCGAGGTCGAAAGGCAGCTCACACGCAGCACGTCCTTCGCTTCCAACTGCACGCCCGCTAGCGCCGTCTTCAAATCGGCCACACCCTTGGCGGCCAGGTGCGCCACCTTCATGGAAGGATTCGCCGGGTCGATCGCCGCCGAACCCGCCTGCCCGGAAATGACCGCGATCCCGTGCGGGTGCTGTCCCTTCTTCGCGACGCTTGTCGCCTCCAGCCACACCTGCGCGCCATCCATCGGCAACAGGCCCACCTGGATCACGTTCACCACCGGAAGCGGCTGGCGCTTGTTGGTGAACACCTCGCTCACGATGTTCGCCACGCGCCGCATGTCGCCCGTGCCTGCCACCCATGCGCGCAGCCTCACGATGGAAGCGCCCCGGTTCACCCGCCACAGTTCCTTGATGCCGTCGCGCACCTGTTGCGACAACAGCCCCTTGCTCGAAAGCGGCGAGACGTGGAACACCAGCCTCGTGGGGTCCACCTTCACCGCGTTCGGCGGATCGGGCAGCACCTCAAGGGTCTGCGTGATCTCTTCTTTCTTCTCTTTCTTCTTTCGTTGTGCCGCCGCCGGTTCTACGGACGCTAGCGTGGCGGCGATGGCTATTGCCAGGAAGGGGCGAAATCGCATCAAGCTCACACCGGATTTTATCAATGAAAGCCCACTCCCGTGAGAATCACTCCCAACTCGCGCTGATCGCCGCCCGCCTGAAACGTGCGGTCCACGGTCAGGACAACGGTTGCCGAATCGCCCGCCGGGCGCACCGGTTTCGATTCCAGTTCCACGGGACCCGCGCCCACGGCTTGATCGACCACCGTCTCGCCATCCACCTGCAACGTCACGCGGCGCACCTGCGACTGCTCATACACGCGCACGCTCGCCTTCAGAGAAAGCGCCCGCGCGGGCGACTTCAGCAGGAACACCGCGCGCCCCGCCGTCCAGCGCCACGCGCCGCTTTCGAGCGAATACACGCCGCTCACGATGTGTTGTTCCGCATCGAGTGCGTTCATCGGCAAGTACTCCCGCACCGGCTTCCGTTCCACTACGACATCGGCGCGCACCACATCGGCCGGCGCCGCCGTGAATCCGAAGGGAAGGAATCCCATCCCCGCGCTGGAATATCCCGAGTGCGCATCGAGCCCGATGAGTTGGAACGGAGGGTTCGTGTGAATGCTCTTTTCCACGAGCGGGGCCAGTACGCCGCCGCCCGTTGTGAACGGCACCGGGAATGCCAGCTTGCTCGAGATGACCAGGTCGCCCGGCCGCACGGCCTGCCCCATCACCATCGGCAACGCGCCTTCGGCCTCGGCATAGAATCGCAGACCCAGTTCGCTATTCACCCACACTCGCCGGTCTTTCATTTGCGGCTTCAGAGAGGCTACGAAATCGCGATAGCCCGCCCAGTGCGATTCGTTCGCCACGCAAAGCGCGAGCGAAAGAATCAATTGCGACGCGATACCGGCGGCGAGCCAGCGCGGCCGGTCCCGCAGCCGCTCGGCCACCAGCAATGCCAGTGGCAGCACCAGCGGCAACAGATACCGCATCGACCCAGCGAAGAACACGACGACGGCA
>CAYUZM010000932.1:0-3005 GCA_964449665.1 uncultured Solibacteraceae bacterium | reverse complement strand
TTGACCTTGGTGCTTTCATAGCGCAGGACGGCCGACACGTTCATCGGCATGGCGCCCAAACGCGGCTTCGAGCCGATGCGTCTCTTCCGCTGGCGCAACTACCGCGACTATGGCACAGGCGTGACAGGCGATCTGTTCGTGCACCTGTTCAGCGGCATGCACGCCATTACGGGCGCAATCGGGCCGACGCGCGTGTATGCGACCGGCGGCCTGCGCTATTGGAAAGACGGCCGCGACGTGCCCGACGTGATGTTGGGGCTGTTCGACTATCCGGAGACGAAAAATCATCCGGCGTTCAATTTGATGTTGCGCGTCAACTTCGTCGATGGTTCAGGCGGCAGCCACACGTTCCGCTTCATTGGCGACGAGGGCATTCTCACGGTCAACCCCGGCGATGTGACCTTACAGCGCCAGCCGAAGGAGAGCGAGCCGGGCTACACGATCAACACATTCGCCAAGGCAACGCAGGAAAAATTTCTGGAGGAGTACCGGAAGAAGTATCCGCAGCAGCGCGCGTCGGCCGACGCGATGCGGCCGCGGACCATCGAACGCTACCCGGAGCCGGCCGGCTACAACGATCACCGCGATCATCACAAGGTGTTTGTCGATGCCGTACGCTCCCGCAAGCCGGTTGTGGAAGATGCCGTGTTTGGTTTCCGCGCGGCGGGCCCGGCGCTGTTGTGCAACATGAGCTACTTCGATAAAAAGATCATTCAGTGGGATCCGGAGAAGATGGAAATCGTGGGCTAGGTGGCAGCCATGCAGAGAAGCGCAAACGACAAAATTCAGTTCGCCCTTATCGGCTCCGGGGGCATGGGGATGGGCGATGCGCGCAACGCGATCGACCATGGCGGCGCACAGATTGTGGCAGCGGCCGATCTCTATGACGGACGCCTCGCGCGCATGAAAGAGACCTTTGGCTCGCACGTGTTCACGACGCGCGACTTTCGCGAAGTGCTGGCGAGAACCGACGTGGACGCCGTGATCGTCGCCACGCCCGATCTGTGGCACTCGCGCATCTCCATCGACGCGATGAACGCGGGCAAGGATGTCTATTGCCAGAAGCCGATGGTGCAGAAGATCGCGCAAGGCTACGACGTGATTGCGGCGCAGAAGAAGACGGGCCGCATCTTCATGGTGGGCAGCCAGTATGTGAGTTCGCAGACTTATCACAAGGCGAAGCAGTTGCTCGCCTCGGGCGCGATTGGCGAGTTGAACATGGTGGAGTCGTGGCTCGACCGCAACTCGGCTGTGGGCGCGTGGCAGTATTCGATACCGCCGGACGCCACGCCCGCGACCGTGGATTGGGATCGCTATCTGGGCGGCATCGCGCCGAAGCGGCCATTCGATGCCAAGCGATTTTTCCGCTGGCGTAACTATCAGGACTATGGCACGGGTCTTGCGGGTGACCTCTACATCCACCTGTTGAGTGGCCTGCACTTCGCGGTGAATTCGCTGGGGCCAGTGCGCGTGTTTTCCACCGGCGGCACGCGCTATTGGAAAGACGGGCGCGACGTGCCGGACGTAAACCTGGCGCTGCTCGACTATCCGAAGACGGACGCGCATCCTGAGTTCACGCTGACGCTGAAGGTGAACTTCGCCAGTGGCGGGCAGTTGGAGAGTTTCGGCACGCGCCTCATCGGCAGTGAGGGCGTGCTCGAGATCGGCTATACGACGGTGAGTTTGAGCCGGCGCCCGCGCGCCGCCGAGCCCGGTTATACAATCGATACCTTCACAAAGGCCACGCAGAAGAAATATCTCGATGAGTACCGCAAGAAGTATCCGGTGCGGGAGGCTTCGCCCGAAGTGATGCGTCCGGAAAAGGAAGACGTGTACAACGCGGGCGCGGGCTACAGCGCGCACCACGATCATCACCGGGCTTTCTGGAATGCCGTGCGCACGCGCACGCCACACATGGAAGACGCAGTGTTCGGCATGCGGGCGGCGGCGCCCGCACTGCTCTCCAATCAGAGCCTGTACGAAAACCGGCTGCTCATGTGGGATCCGTCGTCGATGAAGGTTGTGTCGTAGCGGCACGGCGGCGAAACCAGGCGACTGCGATCATCAGCGCGGCGCCCGTAATCGCAGGCGCCATCAGCACCCAGTCGGCGCGGATGTTGGTGTGCCTGGGCACGCCGGTTTCATAAAACGCGGCGGCGGCCAGGGCGGCGGCTACTCCCCACACGCCGATCGAGGGTTTGGTGAAGATGATGGCGGTAAGTCCCATCACCGGTGCGCCTACAATGGCGAGAATGAGCAGGGGAAACTGCACCCAGCGCGAGCGCGGACCAGCGGCCATGTGCGTGCGGACGTAGCGGACGTTCTCGTCATTGGCTTCGTAGGTGTGTAGCGGAAGTAGAATGCGTCCACTGTCGCGCGAGCGGGCGTAGAAGAGCAGGAGCCGGTCACCGCGATGCGGCATGATGCCGCCGAGAGAGGCCTGCCAGCGCCCCTCAATGTGGTCGCCGCGGACCACTTCCACTACTTCCACGGCGGTCCAGCCGGGCGCCTGGCCTGCGCCGGTTACCTCCACGATGACGATCGGGAACCAGCCGTCGGCAAGCGGAGCCTTGTCGAGCGGCGCGGCAAATGCGCCGGCGGCGAGGACGAGCAGTGCCAGCGGCAGGCGCACGGCGATCGTTAGCCCGCGCCGCCGGTTTCGACTTCGGGGCGCACCATCCAGGCAGCCTTCAGGTAATCGCGGTGCATGCGGGCGATGTTCTCGATCGAGATGCGCTTGGGGCACACGGCCTCGCATTCACCTATGTTGCCGCAGGCGCCAAAAGACTCAATACTCATCTGGTGCACCATGCCAAGGGCTCGTTCGTGGCGTTCAGGCTGGCCTTGCGGGAGCAGGCCGAGGTGGGAAATCTTCGCTGAAGTGAAGAGGGATGCCGAGGCGTTGGGACAAGCCGCCACGCACGCGCCACAACCGATGCATTGGGCGGCGTCCATGGCGCGGTCCGAGTCCTCTTTCGGCACGGGGATGGCATTGCCATCGGGCG
>CAYUZM010000931.1:0-3008 GCA_964449665.1 uncultured Solibacteraceae bacterium | reverse complement strand
GCTGAACGGAGGAAGGCCCGGTGGAGGACGGCGCGGGCTAGTTTACCTGGACGAGTTGAGGGAGGGGCGATTCCTGTTTTTCGAACTTGGACCAGGAGTTGGCGTGTGCGGTGCGGTGGATGAGCAGGGAGGCGGCGGCGTGGACATCCATGGGGCGGCCGAGCCAATAGCCCTGGCCGAATTCGCAGCCGAGTTCGGAGACCTGGCGGGCCTGTTGCAAGGTTTCGATGCCTTCGGCGACGACCTTCATGCCGAGCGCCTGGGCGAGGGCGACGATGGCGCGTACGATTTCGATGCCGCCGGAGTCCATGCGGGCGATGAAGCTGCGGTCGATTTTGAGGGTGTCGAGCGGGAAAGAGTGGAGCAGGGAGAGCGAGGAGTAGCCGGTGCCGAAGTCGTCGACGGCGAGTGAGAAGCCGTGGGCTTTGAGGGCCGCCAGGCGGGAGGCGGTTTCCGAGTAGGTGGAGACGACGGTTTCGGTAACTTCGATCTGAATGAGCGAGGGATCGACGTTGGCGGCCTGGACGATGGAGGCCATGCGTTCGAGCAGGTCGGGCAGTTGGAACTGGCGCTGCGAAAGGTTGTAGGAGACGCGGATGGGGGAGCCGGTGGTGGACTGGACGGTTTTGATCCAGGAGCAGACCTGGCGCAGGGTGGACCAGCCGATGGGGATACAGAGGCCGGACTCTTCGGCGGCGGCGAGGAAGGTGCCGGGGGCGAGAATCTGGCCGTTGGGGTGGCGCCAGCGGAGGAGGGCCTCAAACGAGACGAGGGCGCCGTCGGCGAGCGAGACGATGGGTTGGAGGAAGGGTTCGAATTCGCCGCGGTCGAGGCCCTGGCGCATCTCGTCTTCGAGATTGAGGCGCTGCAGGGCGTGGGCGTGCATGGAGGCGTTGAAGACTTCGATGCGGCCGCCGCCGCGCTGGATGGCGCGCGAGGTGGCGATGCTGGCGCAGCGGAGGACGTCTTTCGCGGTGGTGGCGCTGGATTCGTCGGAATAGACGATGCCGATGCTGGCCGAGACCTGAATTTTACGGCCGTCGATGTCGACGGGGGTGTGGACGAGGTCCTGGATGCGGTGGGCGAGCGAGAGGACGGACTCCTCGGAGTGGATGGTTTCGAGCAGGACGGCGAACTGATCGCCGCCGATGCGGGCGACCAGATCGGAGGCGCGGACGGAGGCGAGCAGGCAGCGGGCGGCTTCGAGGAGCAGGCGGTCGCCGGCGGCGTGGCCGAGGGCTTCGTTGATGGCGTTGGGGCGGTCGATGCCGGCGATGAGCAGGGCGGCGCGTTCGGAGGAGCGGTTCCAGCGGGGGAGCGACTCTTCGATGCGTTTGAGCAGGGCGCGGCGGTTGCTGAGGCCGGTGAGCGAGTCTTCGTAGGCTTCGCGTTCGAGCCGGGAGAGAACGAGGCGGTGGTCTTCCTCGTCCAGGATGAGGGCGACCATGTCGGCCATGGAGGCCGAGAAAACCTCTTCCTCGGTGGTCCATTCGCGGGGGCTGCCGGCGTGTTCGAGGCAAAGGATGCCGCCCATGCGGCCGAAGCGGCGGATGGGGGAATCGAGCATGGCGCCGATGCCGAGGGGAACGAGATAGCTTTCGGTGAACTCGGCGGTACGGGGGTCGTTGCGGGCGTCCGAGGCGCTGATGGCGCGGTCGAGTTTGAGGGCTTCGAAGTAAGCCGGAAAGTTGTCGGCGCGCAGCACCATGCCGCGGGCATGGAGACCGGTGGCGGAGTTGAACTGGTCGCGGCAGACAATGGAATCCCAGGAGTCGTCGACAATCCAGATGCCGGCCTGGCGGACATGGAGCGCTTTGGCAGCCGATTCGGTGATATCGCGAAGGGCGTGGTCGAAGTCGTCGTGTTCGACCAGGCGTCGCGAGGAGAGGGCGACGGCTTCACTGAGGCGGAGGAGATTGCGGCGGACGCGGGTGACGCCGGCATGGGCCCGCACATGGGAGGTGACGTCGCGCACGACGGCCAGAACCGGAGGCGCCTGGACGGGCATGAGGGTTACTTCAAACTGATGGGCAGTGGGGCCGCGTCCGCGCGTGAAGCGGAACTGCGACTGGCGGCCGGTGGCGAGCGTGGATTCGGCCAGCGAGATGAGCTGACGGAAGACGCGCGGTGACAGCGGACGAGGACGTCCACTCAGGATTTCGACATTTCCATCCGGGCTGACCGCGAGCAGGAGATCAGACTCGGACTTCAACAGGATTTCCTTCTTCAAAAAGATCGTATCGGCCGCGCGGCAAAAAGTTAGCGCGCAAGTAAGGAGAGATGGGTGAATTGTCCCACCGCGAGACGAAAACGATAGGTATTGATTTGTATTTACACAAGAGTACCAGTACAAATACGATTCCATTTTCGGTACTATTCGGCGCATCGCCCCTTGTCGCTGATATTTGTACATGATTCACTGATCACGACTTAGCCGGAATCCGGCGAACTGCCCTTCTGAGGGCAATTCTAATTGCAGCGCAGGAGGTATTTGAAGACATGCGAAAACTATTGTTATGGGGCGGGTTGCTCTTATTGCCCGCGATGGGCATGGCGGCGACCATTCGCTTTGGTCCCGACGAGGTCGATCTCGGGCAGGGCGGCGGAACGGGCGTTTACGGAACGCCGACGAATGAATGGTCGGCGTTTGGAATTCAGATCGAAGATGCCTACCTCTACAGCGACACACGGGACACATTCGACCGGATGGGGCTTTCCCAGAACAACGCCAATGGTGCGCGGGTGATCTTCGATTCCCCGTTGAGCGAATTGAAGTTCGACTATTGGGTGATTGGGGGCAACACGGGCCGCTATTCGGTGTTCGACAGCCTGGGCGTCTTCATTGACGCGATTTCCGTGGATGCGAGCGGCGGGGACATCAATGCGACTCATACTTTTGTTGCGCCGGACATCAAGCGTCTGGAATGGGCCGGCGGAGTGGGCCATATCCAGGTGACGACGTTGTTCACGGGTCCGGACACGGGCATTCCCGAACCCGGTTCGTGGGC
>CAYUZM010000930.1:0-3011 GCA_964449665.1 uncultured Solibacteraceae bacterium | reverse complement strand
CCGCGTGGCTCGTGTGGCCGACACGCCCATTGGCGAAAGCATCACCGTTACCGTGGATCGCAAAGGCAAGACGGTCGATTTGCCGATCGTTGTACGCGACCGTTCCGAGGTATTTAAGGACCGCTTCGCGCGCAATCGTCCGCCCGTCGAACAGGAACCCGGCGAACCCGCCGAGGCGAAGTTCGGCCTCTACGTGAAGGGGCTCACGCCCGCCGAGCGAGAGCAGATTAAGGATAGCGATGGCGCCGGCGTGCGCGTGACGCAGGTGATTGAAGGCAGCTTCGCTGAAGAGATCGGCGTGCAGGTGGGCGATACGATTCTGTCGATCAACCGCAAACCGGTGGCGAGCGTCGACGACATCCGCAAGATTCAGGCGGCGTTGAAACCGGGCGACCCGGTGGCCTTCCGCATTGCCCGGGCGAATCCACTTTCGCGCCGCGGCGGATCGCCCGACTATACGGTATTCTTCCTGGCCGGCACGCTGCCTAAGGACTGACGGTAAGCGAACGGAAGAGGACGCTGGACACAGGCCCGCGAACTCTCCTAAACTTGAGTTGACCTACTCCAGAGCGGGAGTAATTCAGTGGTAGAATGCCAGCTTCCCAAGCTGGACGTCGCCGGTTCGACCCCGGTCTCCCGCTCCATAGAAATCAATCGGCTCTCCGCCAACAATGGGGACGGCTCTTCGCCAACAGCAAAAGTGGCTGCCTGATCCTATACACAACAGTCTGATTTGAAGCATCCGGCGGCGCGCCGTGGCCGCTATAATTCGAGCAATGAAACAGGCACAGGACGGCGGTGCGCGGCGTGGCTTTTTCCGGCGGATGATGGCGTTGGCGGGCGGAGCGCTGGGTGGAGCAGCGGCGGTGCCCGCGGCGGCCGTTCCGGCGCAGGCGCAAACGGGGACTGACAGTGGCGGGCGCTTGTTGCCCGTGTATGCGCGGGCGATGAATCACAAATCGCTCAAGCAGTCCAGCTACGACCAGGCGGGCGGGAATTCGGATCGCTGGCCGGTGGCGCCGGGCGAGACGATCACGGTGTTCGACGCAAAAGGACCGGGCGTGATTTCGCACATCTGGTTCACGATTGCCGCGCCGGGGTTGATGCACCTGAAGGAGATTGTGCTGCGCGCCTACTGGGATGGCGCGGCGGTGCCAAGCATTGAGGCCCCGATCGGCGATTTCTTCGGGTTGAACCTGGGCGACTATGTGATCTACGAGAGCCAGTATCTGGGCGTGTCGCCGGGCAAGTCGCTGAACTGCTACTTCGCGATGCCGTACAAGACTGGCGCGAAGTTGACGGTAACGAACGAGGGCGCGCAGGTGGTGGGTTCGTTCTATTCGAACATCGACTACATGAGCGTGGCTTCCCTGCCCTCCGACGCGTTATACTTCCACGCTTCGTACCGCCAGATGGCGCCGTGTCCGCCCACGACGAACGAGTGGAAATCCAACGGCGACGCAAACCCGCTAAAGAACGTGGACGGCAGGTTGAACTATGTGTACTGCGAGACGCGCGGGCGCGGCCACTTGATGGGCGTGACGCTGGGCGTGTTGCAGAACCAGGAGTTCTGGATGGGGGAAGGCGACGATATGATCTTCGTCGACGACGAAACGAAGCCAACGATCATTGGCACAGGTTCTGAGGATTATTTTCTGGGGAGCTGGAATTTCGGCGGCCGGACGGGAGCGCAGGCGTTTGCGCACAAGCAGTATGGCGCGCAGTACATCGAACTGCCGGAGCGCACGGGCGGGCGGTATCTTTGCTACCGGTTCCATGGCGACAACCCAGTCACCTTCACGCGCTACCTGAAGCACACGATGGAGCACGGGCACGCCAATCACCGGGCCGATAACTTTTACTCGTGCTGCTACTGGTATCAGGACAAGCCGGCGGCGACGATGCCGGCGCTGCCGAAGGTGGAGGATCGCACGCCGGTGGTGGCGGCCGTGGCGGGACCGGGCGGGGCCAAGCGCGGTTAGGCCGGCGGCGTAACGTTTGGAGCGCGGGCCGGTTCTGCGAATGGAGGCTTATGGGCTGCATCGGACTGCTGATCATTCTCCTGTTTCCGCGCATCACGCTCGCGTTGATGTGGCTGTTCTCGAACTATCTGCAGCGGGCGTTCCATGGAGGCCTACTGGTACCGTTACTGGGATTCCTCTTCCTGCCGCTGACGACGATTGTGTATGCGTGGGAGATTAATAGCGGCATGCCGACAGCGGGCGTCAACCTGCTGTGGTTGTTGCTGGCGGTGGTGATCGACCTGGGAGGGTTGGGGGGCGGAGCGCGGCGGCAGTCGCGTTGAGCCCGGCGGCAGCCACGCCGCGAGCGTCAGAAATCGCCCTGCGAGCCTCACTGTTTGCAGTCGCCTGAGCGAGTCCAGCCGTTTCCTTCGCAACGCCAACGGGAAGGTCCAAAGCAGACGGTGTCGCCCTCCTTATGGGCCTTGCCTTCCCAACGGCAACCGGGCGGTTCGGGGACGGGGCGGACAGCGGCATAGCGGACGAGGCGGTTGGGTTCGATCATCTGAAATCCCCAATCGTGTTTGGCGAGGATGTCTTCGTAGCGCAGGACGCGCAGGGTGGGTAAGAGGCGCAGGAGTTCGTTGTCTTCGAACCAACCAGGTGTCAGGCGAGTCCTGCTGGTGCGCTTGTGGAAGCCTTCCACGACGACCGCGCCGCCGGGTTTGAGCGAGGCGAGCACCTTTTCGACGTACGGGCGCGGGTCGAGATAACAGAAGAGGATGAGGTCCCATTGCTCGCGGCCGAAGTCGTAGGATTCGATAAGGGAGAGCACGGTATCGAGCGGCACCCGCAGTCTGCGCGCCTGTTCCTTAGCCTGGCGGATGCCCTCATCGGAGATGTCGATACCGGTGACTTTCCAACCTTGCTGCGCGAGGTAGATGGCGTTGCGGCCCTGGCCCATGCCGACATCGAGGGCTCGGCCGGGCTTCAGCTCGCGTGCAATGTCGACCAGGAAGGCGTTGGGCGCGGGATTGTAGACGCCGTCCT
>CAYUZM010000929.1:0-3013 GCA_964449665.1 uncultured Solibacteraceae bacterium | reverse complement strand
CGCATTCTCGCTTTCGGCTTTTGCCGCTGAGTGGACCGGCGCCATTTCCGAAGCGGGCTGCGGCGCAAAGCACGTCGACGGTTCCGCGAAGTCCGTCGCCTGCGTGACGGGCTGCGTGAAGAAGGGCGCCGCGCCCGTCTTCGTCACCGCCGATGGCAAGGTCGTAAAGATCGCCAACCCCGACAAAGTGACCGAGCACCTCGGCCACAAAGTGAAGGTCACCGGCAAACTCGACGGCGAGACCCTGATCATCGACACCGTGTCGATGCTTCAGTAAGCTCACCACAGTTTCAAACGCGAACACCCGGCGGGCGAGCTCCCTGCCGGGTGTTCTATTTTCTGCCCTATCTATTGCAGTTTCCCGCGCGCCTCCACCTTCCAAACCTCTTCCACCACGCCGTTACGCACGCCGTACACCTGCTCGTGCAGGTTCATCACCACGCACACATGGTTCATCAGCATGCGCACCTGCTCGCCCACTTCGAACTTCCGATCGCACTTCCGCGTGTCGACGAAGCCGTGCTCTTCCATCAGCTTGGTGAACACCGCCCCCGGTGCGTCGAGAATGACGCCGAACCCGGCATCGGCCCCCGTCGGCAACCGGTCCGATGAAAAGGTCTTCGAACCTCCGTCGAGGATCATCTGCCCGTCCACCGCGGTCGACACCACCGTGCACAGCACCGTGGCCGCGCAATCCTCCCATGCGCAGGCGCCGCACTCCACCGTATTCCGGTCGTTGTAGACGTAAGTGCCGGGGCGGATCTCGTTCATACCTGCCACATGGTGCGATTGATACAACGCCGGAGTCGAGCCGCCGCTCACGATTTTCGGCCGCAATCCCGCCGCCGTCAGTTGCTCGACCAGCGTCTCCACCGCGTTCGATAGCGTCCTCATCGCCGCAAGGCCGGTCTCGTCCATCAGCTTCACATGGCCCGGATACATCGCGAAGCCCTCATAGCGCAGATGCGGAAGCTGGGCCACGCTCCGCGTGAACTCCACAACTTCACCGGGCTGCAGACCGACGCGATGCAACCCCATATCGACTTCCACCAGAAACCCGATCTCCTGCCTGTGTTCGCGCGCCGCGTCGGACAACTGCCGCGCCGCCGCCATGCTGTCCACCGCCACGGTCACCTGCGTGCGTTCCGCGACGGCCATCAGCCGCTCCAGCTTGCGCCGCCCAATGATCGGGTAGGCGACCAGCAGGTCCTCCGGCGCCGCGCTCAGCATCACCTCCGCCTCGCCCACCTTCGCCACCGTGATGCCCGCCGCGCCCAGGTCCAACTGCTTGCGCGCGATCATCGGGCTCTTGTGTGTCTTGGTGTGCGGACGCAGCCGCAAGGAATGGTCTTTGGCATACCCGGCCACGCGCGCCAGGTTGCGCTCCATCACGTCGAGATCCACCAGCACCGCCGGCGTCTCGATTTCAGAGATCTTCATTTCAACTATTTTGGCTCAATAAACCGGATGTCGAGCTTCCCCGCCGGACCGCGGTAGTGCAGCTCCAACTGTTTCACCTTGTGCTTGCCTTCCATCAGGAAGTACAACTGCCCCGCCAGCGGCTCTTTCGTCTCCTTGCTGTCGACAAGTACCTTCTCTTCCAAGGCCACCAATACTGGGCTCTTCCCCTCGCCCGCTTTGCCTTTGTCGATGGTCACCGCCGCTTCTTCAATCGTCCCCGTGTTGCCGATACCGCCGCCTTGTCCGGGCAATCTTCCTATTCCGCCGCCGCCGATTCCACCCCACACTGGTCCGCGGTTGTCCGAACCGATGCCTCCGCCCGCCGCCGCCCGGCTGGAGATTCTCATCGTGCCGTTGCCCGCAATTTGCGAGGGCGAATAGGGCTGCGATTTTTGCCCGTCTTTGTCCGAACGCAGGAAGAAGTGATCGCGGTCGATCCGAATCGGGTCTTCGCCCAGGGGCGCCAGCTTCATCGTCACCACCATGAAGCCTTCGTCCAGCTCAAAGCCCAAGAGCTGTTTCACCGACTCGCGGTCCGCGTAGAGCGTCGCTTCCACCCGCAACTTCTCGTTCGCCGCCGAACCGGGAATGGGGGCTGCCATCTTCGGCGCCGCCAGTACTGCCCCGGCCACGAGAGTGAGCAAAAACGCATACCGCATGGCTGAATTATAGCGGCTTCGTTCCGTCGCGGCATTTCGATTGCCGCTCCGCCTTGCCACCCGTCCGCCCGTAACGCACAATAGCGGAATCATGTCCGCTGCCGAGCAATCGATCTCCATTGGTCCCGTCGCGCGCGAGGACCGCATTGCCGGCCTGGATGCCCTGCGCGGCGTAGCCTTGCTCGGCATTCTGCTTATGAATATTGCCGGGTTCGCCTTCCATCCGGCCACCTACGACGATCCCACCGTCGCCGGAGGCTCCACCGGCGCCAACCTCTGGTTCTGGATCGTCAACCACATCCTCTTTGAAGGCAAGATGCGCGCGTTGTTTTCCATGCTCTTCGGCGCGGGAGTCCTGGTGCTCACCGAACGCGGCGAAGCCAAGGGCGTGAACATGGCCGACATCTACTATCGGCGCCTGCTTTGGCTGATGCTGTTCGGCATCGCGCACGCCTATCTGCTCTGGTACGGAGAGATCCTCTATCCCTATGCCCTCTGCGGCCTCGTGCTCTACCCGTTCCGCAAGATGCGCTCCAAGGGCCTCATCATCATCGCCGGCATCAGCCTGGCGTTGATGACCGCCTTTATGACCTTCGACGCTTTCGAGAAGCGCGATCAAAAACAAAAAGCGGCGCAGGCGGCCCGGCTGCTGCTCGACGGCAAACCGCTTAGCGAGGAACTGAAGAAGGCCGACGAAAAGTACCGCGCCGAGCAGAAAGAAAACAAGCCCAACGCCGCCCAAGTAAAAGAGGACGACGCCAAGTGGACCGGCGGCTTCGTCTCCGCCCTCAAGCGCCGCGCCGAAATCTGCATGATGGGGCCCCGCATGCCGCCCTCCCTGGCCTGGAACTTGACCCTCCTCGCCCTTGTTTCCCCCGGCCATGCTCCTTCCC
>CAYUZM010000928.1:0-3013 GCA_964449665.1 uncultured Solibacteraceae bacterium | reverse complement strand
GTTGACGGCCGCCTCCAGCGCCGCTTCGTCTTGAACGGCTACAAATTTCACGCCTGGCAGCAGCGGTCCGAACGGCTTCTGATACTTCGGCTGGCCGGTAATGGAGAGCGCCCCGATACTGCGTCCGTGGAACGAATTCTCGAGCGCCACCATTTCAAACTTGTCCGGATGAATCGCCTGGCCGTGCGCGCGCACCATCTTCACGGCGCCTTCCATGGCCTCCGTGCCGGAGTTGCAAAAGAACGTGCGTTGCAGTCCGGATACCTGCGCCAGGCGCTCCGCGAGCCGTCCCTGGTATTCGTGATAGTAGAGATTGGAGATGTGAATCATCAATCCCGCCTGCTCACGCAAAACGCGCAGAAGGCGGGGATGCGCATGGCCCAGCGCGTTTACGCCAATGCCGGAAAGCAGGTCGAGGTAGCGGTTGCCATCGGGATCGTAGACCCACGCGCCACGCCCGCGCGCCAACACCAAGGGGTATCGCCCATAATTCTGCAGCACGTACTGCTTTTCGCGGGCGATGACTTGTTCGGCGAAGCTGAGTGGGGTTGCGGCTGTTTCCGGCGGCGCCTCGGCCACCGGCGTGTCAACGGGGATCATTTTATAAGTATGCATTCCACTGCATAAAAATGCAAAGCGTCACGGCGAAATTTCCCGCCGGATCTTCAGCCCAATTTCCGGATCCAGCATCGGCGCGGTCCCCAAATGCACCGCATGCGCGCCCGCATCGAGCCTCTCCCTGACGTGCTCCGCGTTCATAACGCCACCCACACCGATCAATCGAAGCTTCGATCCACGACGATCCACAATGCGTTTCAGCATCGCCATCTCTTCCCTGCACCGCTGCGTGATCGCCGCGCCGCCAATGCCGCGCCGCAAACCGCCAAACTCCCCGCGCACGACGGCAGTAATCGAATTCGCGGAACTTAAGCCATCGACGTATGGAGTGACAGCTTCCACCAGCGCCTCTGCTTGTTCGTCATGCGGAAAGAGTCCAATCTTAAGAGCGACCGGCATGTTCGGCACGCGCACCCGCAGCTCGGCGGCAATCACCGCCGCAGCCTTGGCATCCAGGTAAAGATCCGCTTCCTGTGTGCACACATTCGGGCACGAGAGATTCGCCTCCACCACCTGCGCGCCCGACTCCGCGGCCCACACCGCGCATTGCGCAAAATCGCGAGCCAAGTCGTCCACCGTCCATCCTGGCTGTGGCGAGGCAACGACTGACACGGCAAGCACCTGCCCCTTCCCCAATCCTCGCCGCGCATGCTCCACATCGGCGCGCCAGGCATCAGGCGACCGGGAAGGCATGCCAAACGAAATCGCCCACGTATGCGGATCCGCCGCATGTGGATCGGCTTCGATTTCCGTGCCCTCCTGTGTGAGCAACCGGGCCGAAACAGGCAAGAGGTTCGGCACGTCATAGCTCGCACGCACACTTGACCGCACCGTCTTGTAGACAAGTACGTCGAAGCCGAGCCGTGCGTAGTAGAGTATCCAGCGGCTGTTCAGCAACGGCCCCGCCGGAATCCCGAGCGGCGAATTGACAGGAATTCCCAGGAATTCCCACTCGCCGGGATAGGACGGAACCACGGCGTCTGGCGCGGCATCGGGCGCGTGCACATAGTTCCAGTCGTAACTTTGCCATATGTCGTAGCGCGGCAGCATCACACCTCCACCTGAACTGGATGGCGTAGCTTCCGCTCCCACATCTGAAACTGGTCGAGCGTTTGGAAAAGCACGAACGCGGTGCGCTCGAAGTAGCGGTCGCCGGGCTTGAGCGCCGTTGCCTGCCGCGCGATCATCTGCCGGTACCAATACTTGCCGTTGTTGGCGCCGTCGGCGATCTGCGTGTCGGCGTTGGCTTCGGTCGTCGCCCTGTAGTCGAGCACGACCGCGCCGAAGCCGTAACGCTTTTCGGGATTCCAGAATGCAACCCACGGGACGTCCTTCGCGAGCGGAGTCTTCATAAGCAAAGGCTTCGCCTCGTCGAAAGTATGGAGGTGGCCGGGCCAGGCGACGTGGGTGAAATACTCATCCATCGTCATCTCCTGTCCACGCAGCCAGTACATGTCAATCGGGGCCACAATGTCGAGCGTCGCTTCGAATTCAAAATACGGAACGCCGGGATAGAAACGATACTGGCAATCAAGCGCGATCTCCGGATACAACAAGTGCGAGCCACGGCGTTGCGAAAACACGGCGCCATCAACAACCCGCCGGTTGTGGTGCTGCACCGGATGCCACATCGCGATGCTCGTGTAACCGCGCGCTCCTACGCGCTGAAAACTTGGGGCCCAGTGCATTCGATTCTCCGAACGCAGAAACGTCACCGCGGCCGGTTTGTAGGTCAACGCTCGAAGCGTCCCGCTGTCTTCCACCTGGCTGCCCTTCAAACGCATGTCGAGATTCGCGACAAAATGCGAGTTCTCGGCCAGAAATCCAACCTCGCTTGTTGGCGTTACGCGTACCGTTTCGCGCGGCGGCCTGTCGAGCCGAACTTCGATCGATTCCCCCGCGCCCAGCGTTGCATAGACCACGCGCTCCCGGCCCGCCACCGTGACGCGCACGGGTTCGTTTGTGCGAGGAATGCCGGCAGGCTCTGTAATGATCACCCGCCCGCTCCGCCCGGCACAACGTCCACACCGATCGGGTCGTGATCCGACAACGGCGGCTTGCGGCCTTTGTTCACGTGGTTCAACGCTACCGGATCGCGCAACGCAATGCCGCGCGTGGCAAACCAATCGATCTTCAGCGGGCATCCGCCGCCGTGCTCGCGCAACGCCCAGCGGATGAAATCGAAGCACCACAGCGGCACCCATTCGGCCAGCGAACCGAAAGCGCGCATGTCGTCGACGTGATAGTAAATGGTATGCCCCGCATGCACATTCGAACGGTCATGCTCATAGCCGCGCGCGCGCAGCAGCGAGAACAACTCGCGTTCGAACCAACGGTCGGGGTGCAAGAAGTGATTGCGAATCACACGCCCCGGGCCCATGAACACACGCAGCCA
>CAYUZM010000927.1:0-3016 GCA_964449665.1 uncultured Solibacteraceae bacterium | reverse complement strand
CCCAAATAGAAACCCTCGGCCTCGCCCAACTGGTCTCCCTTTCCGATCACGACAACATCGACGCCTCCGGCCGCCTTCATCTCATCGACGAAACCCGCCACGCTCCCATCTCCGTCGAATGGACCGTCCCCTTCGCCGAAAGCTTCTTCCACCTCGGCATCCACAACCTGCCTGCCGCGCAGTCCCACGCCATGATGGAAGCCATGGCCGCCTACACGGCCTCCGCGCAACAAGTCCACCTCGGCGAACTCCTCGAGTGGATCTCCTGGAACGAACAGGTCCTCGTCGTCTTCAACCACCCCTGCTGGGACGAAAAGGGCATCGGCGCCTCGCGACACGACTTCCTCACCCGCCGCTTCCTCGGCGGCTGCGGCCGCTGGGTCCACGCCATCGAATTGAACGGCCTCCGCCCTTGGAGCGAGAACCAGAGCGCCATCGCCCTTGCCCACGCCTTCGACCGCCCCATCATCTCCGGCGGCGACCGCCACGGCCGCGAGCCCAACGCCAACATCAACCTCACCAACGCCGCCACCTTCTCCGAATTCGTCTCGGAGGTCCGCGCCGAGGCCACCAGCCACGTGCACTTCCTGCCTCAATACTCCGAATCGCTCGCCTACCGCCAAATCCAATGCATCGCCGATGTCCTCGCCGACCAGCCCGATCACTCCCTCGGCTGGACCCGCTGGAACGACCGCATCTTCTACCGCACGGCCAACGGCGAACTCCAACCCCTCAGCCGCCTCTGGGTCCGCGGCTCGCCCTGGATCGTCGAAGCGTTCGTCAACCTCATCCGCGCCTCGCAGAATCGTCACATGCGCGGCGCGCTGAAAGTCTGGCTCGCTCCGCACAGGGAGTATGCCGGGTGAGCACCCCTGCCCGCGTCGCCCTCTTCACCGATACCTTTCACGAAGTGAACGGAGTCGCACTCACCTGCCGCCAGTTCGCCGCCTACGCCTCCCGCCGCAACTTTCCGCTGCTCCGCGTTCACCCCGGCGCCCATTCGCGCGTCTCGCAAATTGGCCCGCAAACGGCCTGCGAGCTTGCCCCCTCCCCACTCTCAATCACCTATGAAGCCGACCTCCAATTCGACCTCCGCTTCCTCCGCCATAAACAATTCGTCCGGCACACGTTCGAACGCTTCCGGCCCGATCTCATCCACGTCACAGCCCCCGGCCACTGCTCCATCCTCGGCGTCATCCTCGCCCACGAATTGAATATCCCCCTCGCCGCCAGTTGGCACACCAACATCCACGAGTTCGGGGCGCGCCGCCTCGCCCAAACGTTCGGCTTCCTTCCCCGTCTCCTCTCGCGGGCCGCCTGCACCCGCGCCGAAGCCGCCATCTGCTCCCTCGCCACTCTCTATTACCGCCACGCTCATTTCCTCTTCGCGCCGAATCCTGAACTGCGATCCATGCTCGCCGCCCGCACCGGCAAGCCCGTTTTCCCCATGAACCGTGGCGTCGACCTCTCGCTCTTTCACCCCGCGCTCGAACCGCGTCCCCACGGCGCGCCGCTCACCGTCGGCTATGTCGGCCGCCTCACCCCCGAAAAGAACGTCCGCCTGCTCGCCCAAATCAACGCACCGCGCGTCCTCATCGTGGGGCAGGGAAGCGAGCGTGACTGGCTGCGCGCCCACGTCCCCAACGCCGAACTTCCTGGCGTGCTCGACGGCGAAGCCCTCGCGCGCGCCTACGCCTCAATCGATATCTTCGCTTTCCCCTCGGAAACCGACACCTACGGTAACGTCGTCCAGGAAGCGAAAGCGTGCGGCGTGCCCGTCGTCGTTACCGCCGCGGGTGGTCCCAAATATCTCGTCCGCCACGGCGTCGATGGCATCGTCGCCTCAACTCAATCGGAATTCACCGCCGCCGTCCAACTCCTTGCCCAGGACGAAGGACTACGCGCGCGCATGGGCGCCGCCGCCGTGGCCGCCGCGCAATCTCTAAGTTGGGACGCCGTCTTCGACGGAGTCTACAACACTTACCGCAATCTGCTTTTCCCCCGAGAATCCGTCGCACGCGCCGCCGCCGCGGGATGAGCGCTCATCTCACGCCCACCCCGCGGCCCAGGTGTTCTTCGCCGCGCGCATTCCTCCAGCTGCGGCCACGAATCGAACAAGGTCTTGTGCACCGACACCGCTCGGTGCACCTCTCTCACAAACTACGGTTGCTCTCTAACCGCGGCTCGTCCCTTGCTCTCCTCATGACCGCGGCTGGAGCCTCCCAGCGCGCCGCCAATTCAACGTCTAATGTCCCGCTCCCGCACCCTCCGTCTGCGAAATCAGCGCCGACTGCTTCGTTTCGGTCGGCCGCCCGCCGACGGGGGCGCGGTAACGTTCCTCCAACTCATCCCATTGCACAACCAGCGATGAACCCAGCTCTTCGTGCTGCTTCCGCCAGTTGTGGATCAACTCCAGGCACGCATGGTCGATGTAGTTCAACTTCTCGAAATGCAAATGCACGCTATGTCCGGCCGGTAGGCCTTCCAATTCCTTCGCCAGTTTCGGCAGGCCCACAAACGTCGCCGCGCCCTCCAGGTAGAGATCCACCCGACAGTCCTTTTCGCACGGCACGCACTTCACAGACAAGTGCGCGAATGTATACAGCAGCTTGCCCACCGCCAGCGCCACGCCCAAAATCACGCCAGTCAACAGGTCCATCACAACGATCCCGATCAGCGTGATCAGATAGACAGCCACCTCGCCCTTGCCAAATCGCGCCAGCACCCACACTCGCGCCGGATTGAACAGCTTGTAGCCCGTGTACACCAGAATCGCCGCCAATCCCGACGTAGGAATTAGCCGCAACACGTCCGGCAACGCCACAATCGTTACCAGCAACAGCACGCCATGCGTAATGGTCGACCAACGCGTCGTCGCGCCCGAATTCACGTTCGCGCTCGACCGCACAATCACGCCCGTCATCGGCAGCGCGCCCACCAGCCCGCACAGCACGTTGCCCACGCCCTGTGCCGCCAGTTCGCGGTCGTAATCCGCCCGCGGACCCTTGTGCATCTG
>CAYUZM010000926.1:0-3019 GCA_964449665.1 uncultured Solibacteraceae bacterium | reverse complement strand
CGAGTGGCTTTGGCCGGGCTTCTCGCGGTACATGGGGAAGATGGGGTTGGGCAGGGTGGTGAAGATGCCGCGCTGTTGCGTTTCGCGTTGCGGATCCCATACCCAGCGGTAGAAGACGTTCATCTTTTCGCTGATGTTGTAGTCGACACGGGCGACGTACTGGTTCTTATTGAAGCGGTAGGTGTCCTGATAGGGGACTCGGACGAGTTCAGGGTTGGTGGGGGCAAGGGATGCGCCGCCGGAGACGGGGAGGAAGTTGATTGCCTTGAGGAAGGCGGGGGCGTTGCGGCTCCATTCGCTCTTGGGAATGATGTTGCCGGGGTAGGGGTCGCCGCCCGTGATCTGGCCCGCGCCGTTGCGCTGGAGGGTGCCGGGGCGGAAGACCTGGCCGGTTTGGAACTGGGGCGCAGTGGCGATGGGGACGTTGCGGTAGAGGCCGCTGAGGTCGCCTTCGAGGAGGGCGGGCGCGGGGAGGTCGACGAAGTTGCCGCCGAGGGGGCGCGAGGCGCGCGTGCCTTCGTAGTTAAAGAAGAAGAAGAGCTTCTTGTTCTTCGGGCTGGAGACTTTAGGGAGGTAGACGGGGCCGCTGATGTTGCCGCCAAATTGATTGAAGCGGAGCGGGGCGACCTTGCCGGTGGTGTCGAAGGGGAGGCGGGCGTCGAAGGCGTTGTTGCGGACGAAGTGGTAGAGGGTGCCGTGATATTGCGCGCCGCCGGATTTGGTGGAGGCCGAGAGGAGGATGCCGGGGTTGCGGCCGTTTTCGGCGGAGAAGGTGGAGGTTTGGACTTTGAACTCGCCGACGGCGTCCATGGAGAGCTGGGTGTACTGGCCGTCGTTGGCGCCGACGTCGGTGTTGATGGAGCCGTCGAGGAAGAAGTTGTTCATCGATCCGCGGAGGCCGTTGACGTTGAACTGATCGGTGTTGTTGAAGGCGAGGCGGAAGTCGGATGAATTGTTGGAGACGACGCCGGGGAGGGTGCGCATGAGGGACTGGAAGTCGCGGCCGTTGAGGGAGAGCTCGGTCACCTGTTTGGAGTCGATGACGAAGCTCTTGTTGGCGGTGGCGGTTTCGACCAGTGGGACGGCGGCTTCGACGGTGACCGATTCGGCGGTGGCGCCGATGTCGAGGCGGAGTTCGCCGAGGTTCATGATCTGGTTGGGATCGAGGACGAGTCCTGTTTTGGTGGAGGCTTTGAAGCCGGCGACCTCGATCTTAATGGTGTAGGTGCCGCGGAGGAGTTGGACGAGGCGGAAATTGCCGGCGGCGTCGGTGGTGGTTTCGCGGACGATGAGGCCTTTGCTTTCGTCGGTGGCGGAGACCTTGGCGTTGGCGACGGCGGCCGATTGGGGATCGACGACGATGCCCTGAATGGAGCCATTTTGCGCAAAGGCGGAGCCGGCGAGGAGGCAGGCGGCGAACAAACCGAACCAAGTTTGCTTTGTCATTACGTGGACCTTATCTTCGTATTTTGATAGACCGTTTGATTCGCCCCACCACCCCCTTAGCTGTGGTGTGACGTTTGCCCAATTGCCTGAGCGGTCTGGATTCGTCTCCAGAAGCAAGGCGCGAGACCCGGAACAGCAGGTCAAAAAGAGCATGTCGCTAATGCGTTCGTATTATGTTAAGACCGCGAGTGGGAGGGCGGAAGGATGTTGGGGTTACGTTCGAGCTACAGGGGTAAGGGCGCGCGGTTACCAATTCACAACTTGTTTGTTTTGTTTAATGTTACACCAGGACAGCATTTGATGTAACATTGAGTTTCACGTGGGGCACTTGGGGCAATTGCCGATTTCGGACGCGCGGAGCGATGCGGTGCGGGCATTGCTAGGAAGCGGTGTGTTTGACCGGTCGCCGAGCCAGGAGCGATTGTTTCTGTATCTGTGCGAGAAGTATTTTGCGGGTCTGTCGGCGGAACTGAAAGAATACACCGTGGCAACGGAGGTTTTGGGGAAATCGGCGGATTTCGACCCTAAAGACGATTCGATTGTGCGGGTGGAGATGCACCGGCTGCGGAAGCGGCTGCGGGAATACTATGCGGGGCGTGGGAGTGGAGATCCGGTCAAGGTGATTTTGCCGGAGAAGTCGTACGAGCTGGAGTTCCAGTTTGAGAATTCGCTGTTGCCGGTGATTGAGGTTCCGCGGGTGAGGTTGGCGGCACCTCGGAACTGGACGTTGTGGGCGGCGGCGGTGGCGCTGAACGGGGCGCTGTTGTTGATGGGGTACAGCTACTGGCGGTTGGGGCCGGGGAAGAATGGCGGGGCGAAGGCGGGTGGGGACGGCGTGGCGTGGACGGGCGGGGCGGCGGCGAATGATAGGGATGCGGCGAGTGATGGGGCAACAAGCGGCGGCGAGGCAGGTGGCGGGGGGGCGGCGAAGCGGGCGGTTCCGGTGCCGAAGGGGAAGGAGGTTCGCATTCTCTGCGGGCGGGCGGAGATGCGCTATACGGACCAGTATGGGCACGCGTGGGAGGGCGACCGCTTTTTCACGGGTGGCGAGCCGATGCTGTTGGAGAGCGGGGCGAACATGGTGGGCTACGACGCAAACATTTTAGGCGGTTTGCGTCAGGGCGTGTTCCGGTACCGGATTCCGCTGGATGCGGGGGTGTATGAGGTGACGATGGTATTCGCCGAGCCGACGCTGGCGCCGTCGGCGTCGATTGCGCCGCAGGAGGAGACGCGCGAATTTGGAGTGTGGATCAACAAGCGGCAGGTGTTGAGCGCCTTCGATGTGAAAGACGCGGTGGGCGGGTACAATGTGGCGCACTTCCGGGTATACAAAGATGTGGAACCGGGGGCGGACGGCATGGTGGAGCTGGAGTTCGGGCGGGGGACGCAGCGGGCGTTTGTGAACGCGATTCTGATCAGGCCCGGGGTGCGGGGGAAGATGCGGCCGGTGCGGATTGTGGCGCGGCGGCAGGCGTTTGTGGACGCGCAGCAGAACCTGTGGGAAGCGGACCAGTATTTCCAGGGCGGGCGGACGATTTCGCGGCCGGTGCCGCCAGCGGGGGTGCCAAACTCG
>CAYUZM010000925.1:0-3019 GCA_964449665.1 uncultured Solibacteraceae bacterium | reverse complement strand
ACTCTCCGCAAACTCGGTGCTGCGACCTGCGGGCGAAGTTGTAGCCGGAATTAGCATCGGCGAATACGTCACGCCGGACGCGAACTCTGTTGGCTCATATGTAGTCATCGGCAATGGCCTTGATCCATCGGACCTGACCGAACGATTTGCTGTACTAACCGATAGTGGAGCCGTCGCCGCATCTGGACAAGTAATTGCGGGTCGGCAAATCGCAAAGCGGGTCACCGATGGAAGTGTTGACCAATATTGCGCACTACCACTAGCGCGACCAAAGATCAATGATTTAGGTCAGGTCCTGTTTCAGGCGTGTTTCACTGACGACACAGGCGCGCTGATCCTGGCAACACCCATCGGCATCAATCCTTTGCAAATCACCACGTTGGGCCTTCCGAATGCGCTGTCCGGGCAGCCGTATAGTCAGGCGCTGACATCTACGGGAGGGACCGGAGGAACGACATGGTCGATAGCATCCGGTGCTCTTCCCCAAGGATTTTCCTTAAGCCCGGCAGGTGTTATCTCTTCATCAGGCTCGCCAATAGCAGTATCTGGCTCCTATGTTTTCACGGCCCAGGTGACAGATTCCATGGGCGCAACGGCGACGAAGCAATTCACGCTCGCAGTTGATACGCCCGCGCAGATCTCTTCGCTGGGAAAGGCGGTGGGTTCCGAATATCAGGGGGCATGTGCCACAAAGAATCCCATCGACATCGGCACGGGCAACAAGTTTCAGCAAGTTTCTGATTACTCGACGGTTGGCCCCAATCCACTTGGCTTCACTCGCTACTACAACAGCTTGGCGGCTCTACCCGGCACAATGGGCCGGAACTGGAGGTCCACATACGACCGAAATCTGAGTTTAACGTCGGCGACGAGCGTGTCAGCGGTGCGCCACACTGGGCAACTGATCACCTTTAATTTCGCCTCAGGGAACTGGACCACCGACAGTGATTTGGACAAGAAGCTAACGCAGACGGGCACAGGAATCGGGTCCACGTGGACGTTCACGGATTGTGACGACAACGTCGAAACCTATACGACCTTAAGTGCGACCGAGGCGCGGTTAACTTCGATCCGGCTTCGGAACGGGTACACGCAAACTCTTCAGTATTCCGGGCCCCAACTTCAATCGGTCACGGACTCGTTTGGGCGCAGCCTGCAATTCACTATTCAAAACGGCCTCGTGCAAACACTCACCACACCCGACGGTCTGGCGCTGACGTTCGGCTACAATTCCAGCGGCATGACGCCGGGAGTCAATGACCGGCTGGTTTCGGTCGCATACTCCACCAGTCCGGTTACCAGCCAAATGTATCTTTATGAAAACGGTTCATTCCCGTTCGCGGTCACAGGGATCATTGACGAGAACGGAAATCGCTTTGCAACGTACACGTACGACGCGGTCGGCCGCGCAACCTCCAGTCAGCACGCGGGAGGAGCCGGGCTAACCACAGTGGCTTACAACGCCGACGGAAGCCGCCTGGTTACGAATTCGCTGGGGCATCCGGACCTTTACATTTTCACCCCCCTCCAAGGCGTTCCCAAGATCACGCAGATCAACCGGCTCGCCACGGCAACGACCGCTGCCGCGACACGCACCTTCACCTATGATGCCAACGGTTACCGGGCCAGCGAAACGGACTGGAATGGCAACCTCACAACGTATGTCAACGGCTCGCGCGGATTGCCAATCAGCATTACCGAAGCATCAGGCACGCCTCAGGCGCGCACTTCGACGTTCACCTATCACCCTTTGTTCCACCTGCCCACTAAGATTGTCGAACCCGGCCTGACCACCGATCTCCTCTACGACGCGAATGGGAATGTGCTGACGCGCACCCTCACCGATACCACGCTCACCAACATCCCCTATTCGACGAACGGCACGAAGCGCATTTGGACCTACACCTGGGGACCGAACGGGCTCCTAGCATCAGTCAAGGGCCCGCGAGCCGACGTCAACCAGACAACGACATTCATCTATGACGGCTCCGGCACATTAGTCCGAACCACGAACGCGCTCGGCCAAGAAACACAGGTCACGCAGCACACGTTAGGCGGGCTGCCTCAAACCGTGGTGGATGCGAACGGCGTCACCACGCAACTCACCTACGACTCCCGGCTTCGCCTGCAAACCAGCGCCATCCAAACCGGCGGCGGGCCGCTCACCACCACCTTCGTCTACGATGCCGTTGGCAATCTCCTGAGCGTCACGCTCCCCGACGGCTCGAAGCTCACCAACACCTACGACATGGCGCACCGGCTCACCAGCGTTACCGACCTATTCAGTCAATCCGCGGCCTACACGCTCAACAGCATGGGCAACCGGACCCAGACGAACGTCAAGGATGCCGCGAACTCGGTACGGCGGACGCACGCGGCGACGTTCGACGCCCTGGGTCGCGTGATCACCGATACCGGCGGGGTGGGGCAGCTCACGCGGTTTGCCTACGACTCAAACGGCAACACGCTCACCAGCACCGACCCGCTCAACCGCGTCACCCAGCGGGCTTTCGATCCGCTCGACCGTCTCTTTCGGATCACCGATCCGCTCGGCGGCGTCACGACCAATTCGTATGATTCACACGACCGGCCCTTGAGCGTTACCGCCCCCAACGGCGCGGTGACAACGTACATCTACAACGGTTTCGGCGATCTGATTCAGCAACTGAGTCCCGATTCCGGCAAAACGGTGTACCGTTACGATCTCGCCGGGAACCTCACCCAGGTTGTAGATGCCCGGAACGTTACGCAAAACCATACCTACGACGCCCTGGACCGGCGAACCGCCACAACCTATCCCGGCGGCGCGAGCGAGAACATTACCTACCGCTACGATGAGCCGGGGCATGGCTTCGGCGTCGGCAGGCTCACCAGCCTCACCGACGAGTCCGGCACGCTCAGCCGCACCTGGGACGAGCGCGGCAACCTCACCGCCGAAACGCGCATCCGCGGCGCGGTGACCCTGAACACGGCCTACACCTACGATCCCGCCAGCCGGGTCGCCTCTATCACCTATCCC
>CAYUZM010000924.1:0-3025 GCA_964449665.1 uncultured Solibacteraceae bacterium | reverse complement strand
GAGGACCGGGTCGTCTTCCGCTATGCCGACAATCCCAACGGCAGCCTGCGCAACATTGCGGGCATCCTGAACAAGGAGCGCAACGTCCTCGGCATGATGCCGCATCCGGAACGCGCCATGGACCCTTTGATGGGCTCCACCGATGGCCTTGTCGTTTTGCAAAGCATGGCTGCCGCGATTGAGGTCGGCGCAATTCTGTCATGAGTGCTCACACCCCGCTCCGGCCGGCGCAGGAAGATCCTGCCTTTCATGGATTGACGGCCGGCGAGTATGACCGCGTCGTCGAAATTCTGGGGCGCAAACCCAACGTCACCGAGATGGGCATCTTCGGCGTGATGTGGAGCGAACACTGCTCCTACAAGACCTCGAAAGTTCATCTGAAGAAACTTCCTACCAAGAGTGAGCGCGTGCTCGTTGGCCCGGGCGAGAACGCCGGCATCATCGACATCGGCGGCGGATGGGCGATCGCATTCAAGATCGAGTCGCACAACCACCCCAGCTTCATCGAACCATTTCAGGGCGCGGCGACGGGTGTGGGCGGCATTTTGCGCGACATTTTCACGATGGGCGCGCGTCCCATTGCGGTTCTTGACGCGCTTCGCTTCGGCCCGCTGACGGCGAAGGAAGCGGGCTCCGAAGCGACCGCGGCGCGCAATCGCCGGATCGTCCAAGGCGTGGTCAGCGGCATCGCTCATTACGGGAACTGCTTCGGCGTGCCAACGGTGGGCGGCGAGTGCATGTTCGATGCCAGCTACAGCGGCAACCCGCTGGTGAACGTGTTCGCGCTGGGCGTCTTCCGCCACGACGAGATCTTCTTCGGCAAAGCGACCGGGGTCGGCAACCCGGTCATCTACGTCGGCGCCAAGACGGGCCGCGATGGCATCAAAGGCGCGGCGATGGCGAGCGAGGTCTTTAAGGAAGACAGCAAATCGAAGCGCCCCAACGTGCAGGTCGGCGACCCGTTCATGGAGAAGCTGCTTCTCGAAGCCTGCCTGGAAGCCATGAAGACGGGCGCGATCGTCGGCATTCAGGATATGGGCGCGGCGGGCTTGACCTGTTCCACCTGCGAGATGGGCTCGCGCGCAGGCACCGGTATCGAGATCGAGCTGATGAAGGTGCCGCAGCGCGAAACCGGCATGACGCCTTACGAGATGATGCTCTCCGAATCGCAGGAGCGCATGTTGTTGGTGGCCGAAAAGGGCCGCGAACAAGAGGTCTTCGACGTCTTCACGAAGTGGGGTCTGGATGCCTCGACGGTAGGAGTGGTTACCGGCGACGGGATGCTGCGCGTGCGCCACAACGGCGAAATCGTCGCTGAGATTCCCAACCGCGAACAGGCCGACGAAGCTCCACAGTACAACCGCCCCTACGACGTTGCCGCGCACCGCTCGGCGCCGGTCGACGCTCCCGCGCTTCCGGCACTGCCGGAAAACTTCAACGGCACGCTCACCGCGCTGATGACGTCCGCCGATCTCTGCTCGAAACGTTGGATCTGGCAGCAGTACGATTACCAAGTCCGCACCAATACGATACAGGGACCTGGAGCCGATGCGGCCATTGTGCGCATCAAAGAGACGGGGACTTCTGTCGCCATGGCGGTGGATGGAAACGGACGCTGGTGCATGCTCGATCCGCGCGAGGGCGCCAAACACATGGTGGCCGAGTGTTGCCGCAACCTGGCCGCCGTTGGCGCGATGCCGGTGGCGGCGACCAACAACCTGAACTTCGCCAATCCCGAGCGGCCGGAGATCATGAAGCAGCTCGTCGAGGCGGTTGAGGGCATGGCCGATGCATGCCGCTTCTTTGAGACGCCCATTACGGGCGGCAATGTCAGCCTCTATAACGAAACGCACGACGAGGCGGACCCGAGCATCAGTGTGCCTATCTTCCCGACGCCTGTTTTGGGCATTGTCGGCCTGATGCAGACCGCCGAGCCCGCCGGTATTGCCTTCCGCGCCCCCGGCCGCAGCATCGTTTTGATCGGGGGACTGGGCTCCACCGACGCGCAGAGGTTTGGCTCGTCGCAATATGCGCGCCAGATCATCGGCAACGTGTGGGGACTTCCGCCGGTGCTCGACATGGATTATGAAAAGCGCGTGCACAACGCGGTGCGCGAGATCGTGACCGGCGGCCTTGCCGAGAGCGCGCACGATCTGAGCGACGGCGGCCTTGCCGCGGCCCTGGCCGAGTGCTCTTTCGGCCCCGCCGGCGTGGGAGCCGACGTTGCATTCTCGTCAACAATGCGAGACGATTTTGTTTTATTCCACGAGGGCCCATCGCGGGTTCTCGTTTCCACCACCTCCCCCGAGGCCGTGCAGGAAGTCGCAGCACGGTTTGGAGTGGAAGCCACTGTGATTGGCTCTACCGCCGATGGCAAACTCGCCATTCGTAACAACGGCCGCCTGTTATGCGATCTACAGGTGGACGAGTTGCGAAATGCGTGGGAATCGGCGCTGCCTGGATTGCTGGCCAACTGACCGGGAGGACAAACGCGGATGTTCGACAAGTTCCACGAAGAGTGCGCTGTGGTGGCCATTCACGGCCACCCGGAATCGGCGAACCTGGCCTACCTCAGCCTCTACGCCATGCAGCATCGCGGCCAGGAGAGCGCGGGACTTGCCGTATCGGACGGCAAGGACGTCGTCTGCGACAAGTCCATGGGACACGTCGCCGATATTTTTACGCCCGAACGCCTGGGCCGCCTCTCGGGCGACCATGCCATCGGCCACACGCGCTACTCCACCGCGGGCGACTCCGCTCACCTCAACGCCCAGCCGTTCTCGGTGAAGTGCAACAAGGGCCAGATCGCCGTCGCGCACAACGGCAACATCACCAATGCCGCCGACCTTCGCCGCGACCTCGAACGCAGCGGGGCCATCTTCCAGGCCACCAGCGACACGGAGGTGATTCTCCACCTGGTGGCACACTCGCGCGAACGCACGCTCGCCGGAGCGCTTCGCCAGGCCCTTCGCCAATTGGAGGGCGCCTATTCGCTCGTCCTTCCGGCCGAAGAAGCGCCAGCGGT
>CAYUZM010000923.1:0-3026 GCA_964449665.1 uncultured Solibacteraceae bacterium | reverse complement strand
GTGAGGCCGCGCGGAACCAGCGGCAGGGCTTCCAGCCAGGCGGCGCGGTAGACGCCCTGGGTGGGGACGGGCGCGGGGGGGGCGCCGGCGGCGGGGGCGGCAATTGCGGTGAAGAAGGTATGCGCGCCGGGTTTGGAGCCAGAGGCGATGAGGACCTTGTTGCCTTCGCCTGCGATGAGGCGAAGCGTGCCGCCGAGGCCGGAGGGCGCATCGAGCGAGAGCTGTGCGGGGTCGTCGAGTTTGCAGGCGAGCTTCGGGGCGGCGGGTTTGGCGGCTTCGCGGTTGCGGGCGATGCGGGCTTCGGCGGCGCATGCGCCGGGGGCGAGCGTGAGTGTTCCTCCGGCAACGGCCACTTCCCTGCCCTTGGGCGAATCGGCGGTGGTGAGTTCGAGGAAGTAATAGCGGCCGGATTGGGCGGCGAGCAGGCAAGGAAGAGCAGCGAGGAGGACGAATCGGAGCATGTTTATCGTTGGGCTTTGACGGAGGTGTGGGGGGCCTGGGATTGGGGTTTGTAGCCGGGCGGAACGGCATCCTTCGGCATTTCGCCGGTAAGAGCTTTGAGGAACTCGACGATGTCGGCCTTGGCTTGCGGGAGTTTGTCTTTGGTCACGAAGGTGACGGGCGGGTGGGGCATGACGCCGGAGATATAGGGGTTGTGGCGGCCGCCTTCGAGATAGAAGTCGACGATCTCTTCGAGCGTCTTCATGCTCCCGTCGTGCATGTAGGGCGCGGTGAGCGCAATGTTACGGACGGTGACGACCTTGAACGAGCCGGAGTCTTTTGTAACGCCGGTGACGGTGACGCGGCCGGGATCCTGAAACTGGCCCTTCGCCTCGTCCCAGGCGACGCCGGTGTTGTGGAAGCGGGGCTCGGTGAAGGTGGCGTGGTCGTCTTCAATGCGGTGGCAGGAGACGCAGTTGGGACCGACGAGCGTGCGATCCATGAAGAACTCCATGCCGCGGATGGCCGAGGCGGACATGGCGGTTTTGTCTTTGCCGTAGTAGTAGCGGTCGAAGGGTGAGTTGCCGCTGAGGAGCGTGCGTTCGTAGGAGGCGATGGACTTGGTGACCATCTCGTAGGTGATGCGGCCGGGGCCGAACGCTTTGGCGAAGAGGGCGGGATAGTCGGGATGCGCAGCGAGCTTGCGTTCGACTGCGATGAGCGAGCTGGCCATTTCGATGGGGTTTTGGATGGGACCTTCGGCTTGCTCTTCGAGGGTGCGCGCGCGGCCGTCCCAGAACTGCGTGAGGTGATATGCGGCGTTGAGGACGGTCATTGCCTGGCGGTTGCCGACCTGATCGCCGACGCCGGGAGAATAGCGGCGGGAATCGGAGAAGGCGGCTTCGGGATCGTGGCAGGAGGCGCAGGAGACGGTGTTGTCGCGGGAGAGGATGGGATCGAAGAAGAGTTTGCGGCCGAGGAAGATGGTTTCGGCGGTGGGCGGATTCTCGCCGGGATAGGTGACTGGCGGGAGGCCGAGCGGCGGCGTAATGCTGATGGTCTTGCCGATGGGAATGGCGGTAGGGCGCGAGGCCGGAGTTTCGGCGTGGCTGCGCGCGCGCGGAGGGAGGTCATCGAAGGCGAGGGCGAGCGGGACCAACACGGCAGCGGAGGCCACGGCGCAACGGAGGAGAAACATCATGGCTGCACTTCTATTACAGCATTTCGCAATGGGTAATTAGGGGATCGCCAGGATGCCTGGTGTCCAAAACGGTTCGCCGGCGGGTATGAACTGGACAGGGACATTTGGCAGAAAGGTGCGGAGCCAGCGGGCGCATTCGTTCATTCCGTTCTCTTCGGAGAGGGCGTGGCCGAGGATGATGAGGCCCTTTTTCTTGCCGGCGGTGATGGCGTCCTGCACGTATTCGACGCCTTCCCATTCGCGCGGCTCGCCGACGACGAGGACGTCGACATTGGGGTTCGAGAGAGCGCGGACGGCTCCTTGCAGATTGGAGAAGGCGGGGCTGAGTGCGAACCGCGATACATGCATTTTGGGATCGCCGACGACGCGGAGTGTTCGAATGTTGAGTTGGGATCTGATCAGGGCGGCGGCAAAATCGAGCGTGGCGGGCGGGAGCGTGTAGAGGCGCGGGTTATCGGGCGAGGCGTACTTTGTCCAGCCAAGAATTTCGGCCATGCCGGTTTGGATGCCGTCGGGGCGGCGGCGATGCCAATAGTCGTGGAAGCGCCATACGACCATGGAATGTTCCTTGATGAAGGCGAGCTTGGCGTTGGCGACTTCGTCGTTGGCGAAGTCGGTGAGCGAGTCCTGATGATTGTAGAAAGTGGGCTCGTGCGTGATGACGAGGTTGCAATTGGCGGCGGCGGCGCGTTTCAGAACATCGAACGTCGCCATGACAGTGGTAGCGATGCCGCGGACTGGCGTGCCGGGGTCGCCTGCCTTGAAGGTGTCGACGGTATCGGCGGAGAACTTCGTGGCAAGTTCGGCCTGGATGCGCTCAATCACCTGGCGTGCGGTGAGTGGCGGCGTCTGCGCCAAGGCCCGTGGAAGGGCCGAGGCGCAGACGGTGAATAGTAAACGGCGGGAAAGACGCACGCAGCTTATTTTTCCGAGCCTTCGGTGGGGGCGACGCCGCGCTTTTCACCGGGCGCGACAGCGCCTTTCAGCGCAAGTTCGACGCCGCTGCGGATGAGTGCAGTTTCGCCGGGGCCCTGGAAGAAGCCATAGCCCTGACGCGTGGCTTTCCAGGCGAGTGGTCCGGCAACGATCTTGCCGTGCTTCAGCGTGGCGGCCTTGATCTTGTCGACGATGGCTTCGTATTTCGGGTCGCCCTGCTTGAGGCCGGAGAAGCTGGAAAGGTCTGTGGAGGCGACGAAGACGACGTCGACTTCTGGGATCGCGGCGATCTGATCGGCGATCTCGGCGCCTGCGGGAGATTCGATCATGGCGACGATCATGAGGTTGTCGTTGGCTATGGCACGGTAGTCGCGGCCCCACAGCGCGCCGTAGTAGCCGCCGCACTGGCTTCGCTTGCCTTTCCGCGGATCACTGGTGAACTTGGCGG
>CAYUZM010000922.1:0-3039 GCA_964449665.1 uncultured Solibacteraceae bacterium | reverse complement strand
CCCACAAGCCGGATTCCCGCTGGGGGGACTTCCCGGTTACGGAGCTTGGGACAACGTAAATCCTGGCGGATGGCGATAGGTCGACCCTCCTCGAATTCCAATTCACGCAGCAAGCGAATGCGCTCGGCATGCCAATCGTGCAAGCCATGCGAGAAATTGAGTCGGGCGACGTTCATGCCCGCCGCAAACAGCGCTCGCAAATGGTCCTTCTCCGCAGAGGCTGGGCCGATGGTGCAGACGATCTTGGTTCGTTTCACTGGGAATTTCCGCGAGGCTCGGGGAATGTCAACTCCGCCCACAACAGCGGATGGTCCGAAGCAGGGTTGTCGACCAGGTTCGCCGAAAGGGTTGTGAGTCCTCGTGTAAGAATCCAATCGATGGTCTCAGCGGGCAGAGAGCGTCCGAGAGCGTCATGCAAAGGACTCTGCACCTCGGAATGCTGGATGAGGCCCCGGAGTAGTGGCTCCGCAGCCACGGTATTGAGGTCACCCATCAGCACACACGGGGCTTGCAAGCCCAAGAACAGATCGATCACCGTCTGTAGTTGGTGCTGACGGTCCTCCTCGCGATCGACATGCACGGCGAGAATGCGGACATCGCCACCTTGAAGCGTAATTGTGGACAGGATGGCATTTCGGTAGGCCTTGCCACGAGTATTCGTCAACGGTACTCGTACCGCATTTCTCACCGGACACCGGTAGAGGAGATCCGCGCCATCCCACAGGAGGAGACCAAGGAGCGCCATGGAGAATCCGATGGCGGTATGTTTCCAGCGGAGTCTATCAAGAGGCGACGTGACCATTGCGAATTCATCATTCGAGCAGTGTGGCGGGTTGAGGTCGTCAACGATCAACTTCTACTCGGCGCTCTTCTCCGTCGGAGAGGGATTGAGGTCCACCCACATGACGTCGCCCACGGCGATCCGCGTGTTCGGTTCGGGATCGAACTCGATTGTTAGTCCTCCCTGCACCCGCGACCACACGATCCCGGTAATGGTGCCGCATTTCTTGTCTCCTCGATACACATTGTCACCCAAAGCCACATTCGGCCGAGTGTTTTCCAGTCCTCCCCCCCGACCGGTATGCCCCGGAGTGTCGCCTTCATACTTCGCATCGAAGCTCTCAATCACTTCAAAACTGAACCGGGTGCCGGGCTTCGCCAACGGACTGGACGTTTTGCTGTCGCTCGGTTGCGCTCCCGACGACAGTTGCCAGACAGCGAGGACGGTGAATAACACCGCCGGAATGGCCATTCGCCGAAATATGGATGTCATCGTCAATTCTCCCTTGTGATTCCCATGGCAGCAACACACGCACCATGGTGCATCCAGCAACACGGCAATGCGAGCAACGATGGATGCGATCCCCGTTCGCGGACCCGCAGATTACAGCATTGTGCCGCGCAACACGACAATCGCGACCGAGAAGTAGATCACTAAGCCGGTCACGTCGACCAATGTCGCCACGAAGGGTGCCGATGAAGTCGCCGGGTCGAGCCCGAGGCGCTTCAGCGCAAAGGGCAGCATCGCCCCCGCCACACAGCCCCACAACACGATGCCAACGAGCGACAGTCCAACGGTCAGACCAACCAGCGCCCAATGGGGGCCGTAGATATCGGAGAAGGCACTCCACAGCGCGATGCGACCAAATCCGATCGCCCCCAACACTAAGCGGCTTGATTCCGCATGGACGAAGCTGGGCGAGTCCTGGACTGTCGTTGGCCTGCGATCAAGGTCGCGAAAAGCAAAACCAGCCTGACGGCAACTCAACGAGCGGCGGTTTCCAACATAGTCCTGAGCGCGGTCCCCGAATAAATTCGTTCGTCCGGGTCTCGGCTCCGTTTCCCATATCCGGCCGATCATTCGCTCGCGAGACTAGAGAACGAACTACACGAGGCTTGCGGGAATACAGCGGAGATGGAGAATACTGCTTGTACACGATCCGAATGAACCAGGTGCGAGAGACGACGAGCCGGATGCCGCGGCGTTCGCCAGTTTGATCGTTGCTGGCGGACCGCTCGGGGAATTGTGTTTGGGTAAACGGGATTGAATGATGGACGATCGCACTGATTGCCCAAATCCACAGCCGCCACTAACTCCACACGACCACGCTCAAGCTCTCGCGGCTAAAGAGCATGGGCGGATCAGTGAAGCTGACACACGTCATCGAGTGATAGATTGCATCCTACACGAGGTTCTTTGCTGGCCGCGCTCTGCCGTCGCTTGCGAGGAATACACGAAGTCAGGCTTTGCTGACTATGTCTTGCTCGGCCGCCGGGATGGCCACATTCTATTCATTGAGGCGAAGAAATCGGGCTATTATTTCACACTCCCGACTACGAGTAGCAAGTCGCTGTATCGTTACGTCGCCGTCAAGACGTTATTGACCCATGCTCCGCTCAAGAAAGCGATCGAACAAGTCCGTACCTACTGCTTGAACTCTGGCTGCGAATACGCCGCCGTGACGAACGGCAGGCAGTGGGTTTTCTTCAAGACGTTCGAAAAGAGCCAAGACTGGCGTAAGCTTCAAGCGTTCGTGATCGAGGATCTCGCCTTTTTCGATCAGCACTTCAGTGAAGCGACGAAGCATTTCTCATATACGTCAATTACAACCAAGGCCTCCCTACCGGACCTTTTCGGCGACCCGAAAGGAATCTCCCGGGCGAGATTTTTCCCCAAAGAATCAATTGTTGCCTACGATCATGAAGTAATCGCTAACCATCTCGCTCCGGCAATGAGACCCGTGATCGAGCGGTATTTCGGTCGAATGAATGCGCTAGATGCTGAATTCATGGAGGACTGCTACGTTACCAATCGTGAATACGAAGCGAGCGAAACGAATGTGAGGCAGGTTATCGAGGATTCGCTGTCACCCTATTTCCGCGATTACAACGTGAAGACTTTCTTCGCGAACTCCGGTGGGGGTAGCTTCGGCGATCGAATCAGTAGCAGCGCACGGGAGTCCGAGCTGAAAATGTGTTCGAGGTACCGAACCGCGTCGCTGTACTCGGACGTATGTGCGTAATCGCTAGCTGCTGTCG
>CAYUZM010000921.1:0-3044 GCA_964449665.1 uncultured Solibacteraceae bacterium | reverse complement strand
ACACGCATAGCTATCCACGAAGCGCTTTCAAGAAAGAGGCGCGAGGGTAGAATCAACACGCATGAGAGCGAGTTGCTAACCGGATGCGATTCGCGCGAGAAGCCGGATCGAGCGAGTCGAAGCCCCGAGCAGCAGGTGATTGACGGAGAACTGCGGGCTGCCCTCGAGGCGGCGATTGACCAACTACCCTCGATCTATCGGACGACCTTTGTGCTCCGCGACGTGCAAGGCATGGACACGGCGGAGACTGCGGAATCGTTGGGCATTCACGAACAGACTGTCAAGACGCGGCTCCATCGTGCCCGCAAGATCCTGAGAAGATTCATCGAGCCGCGAGTCGCTACAAGCGCGGATGGATTGTTCAACTTCCTCGGCCCGCGCTGCGACCGAATCGTCGTCTGCGTGCTGGCGAGGATCGCGGTCACTGGCTACAGCCCGCCTGCTGAAACCTTTCCAGAGTTACCGACTCCATTCGGTTGAGATCAACTATCGTCTGGAGGATCAGAAATGACCGACACAACTCATCAAGATCGGGCTTGGGGAACATTGCGGCTCGTATGCGGTCTTGTTCCGTTGCTAGCGGGCCTGGACAAATTCTTCAATGTTCTCACCCAATGGGACCAGTACCTTAGCCCGGCGGTGGTGCAAATCCTTCCGGTGCCGACGCCTGTATTCATGGGCGTTATTGGCATGGTGGAGATCGCCGTTGGTGCGGCGGTGCTTTCGCGTTTGACAAAGCAAGCGGCCTACTTGGCCGCGGCTTGGCTCGCGGCGATCGCCCTTAATCTAGCCACTACTGGCACCCACTTCGATGTCGCCGTACGCGACGTGGCAATGGCCGCCAGCGCTTATGCTCTCGCGCAGCTAACGGCTGCGCGTGAGACGAATCAGGTGCGGAGTCACGAATCGCCGGATCCAGCGGAAGTAATCCTGACTCATCTGTAACCTTTCCTCGACGTCGAACTCTGTAACGGCAGCATCGAGTAACTCGAGACTGACAAAGGAGCATAGTAATGACACCCTGGAAACGTACCGGGAAGTTTCCGTATGCCGTATTGGCAGCGGGGTCGATAGCGGCAATCGCGCTTGTGTTTGTGTGGACGAGTAAGGATCTGCGGGCGCAAGGCGAGTCACCTGCGGACCGGAAGGACCCGGCGGTCCGGAATGCCGAGCAGTTGGTCGAGCGCGGAAAGGAGATCTTCCGCTACGACACCTTTGGAGACGAAACTTTCTGGGGTGGCTCGCTGAAACTTCATGAGGCTTTAAAGACAGTGAGTCCCCGGGTAGCGCTTTCGGTGGGACTCAAGGTCGACTCGGAAAGGCTACCCGGAAACGTCCAAGCGGCTATTCGAAATGGCAAGGTCGATATCGACGATCCCGCGGTGACACAGACACTTCTGAAGCTGGGCGCCGTGGTGGGGGTAACCGGATTCTTCGATAAGAGCGGCAACTTGAACTCGATGGGCATTCAATGCGCTCTATGCCATTCCACGGTGGATAACTCGCTCGCGCCGGGCATTGGGTTGCGCCGGGACGGATGGCCTAACCGCGACCTCGATGTTGGGACGGTCATTTCGCTAGCTCCCGACCTGAGTTTCTTCACCAAGCTCCTGGAAGTTGACGATGCCACTGTGCGGAAGGTGCTTCGTAGTTGGGGGCCAGGCAAGTTCGACGCGCAACTTGCATTCGACGGAAAAGCCTTTCGGCCCGACGGAAAGTCGGCGGCTACCTTGCTGCCCGCTGCCTTTGGAATGGGTGGAGTAAACCTGCACACTTATACTGGATGGGGCTCGGTGTCCCATTGGAACGCGCTTGTTGCGGTGTTGGAGATGCACGGACAGGGAACGTTCTACGATCCTCGCCTCAACGACAAGGAACAATTTCCGATAGCTGCGAAAGCGGGATTCGGAAATGTCAGAAGCAATCCGGACTTGGTGACGTCGAAACTAGCCGCTCTGCAGATGTATCAACTCGCGCTGCCGGTTCCTCAAACCCGGCATAACCCCTTCAACTACGCCGCCATCCGCGGCAAGGAAATTTTCGAGCACAAGGCGCAGTGCGCCCAATGCCACGTGCCTCCGATATACACGGAGCCGGGCTGGAATATGCACACCGCCAAGGAAATTTGCATCGATGAATTCCAGGCCGGGCGTTCGCCAGACCGCGCCTACCGGACTACACCGCTTGGTGGACTGCACACTCGCGAAAAGGGTGGATATTACCACGATGGCCGGTTTCAATCTCTGGGTGAAGTCGTAGATCACTACAATTCGTGCAAATCCCTGGGCTTGCTCGACGGTGAACGAAACGATCTTGTGGAGTACCTGAAGACTTTCTGATGGCCTTTGCACGAGCATCTGGAAAGCACAAATTCTTCTGTGCGATGCCAGGCAACTGGAGATGAACGGTTGGGTCACATCCGATTTTCCCTGAATCCGGCGCCGCCGTTCCGGCTCGATCTGACGGCTTGGGCGATCCGGCGCCGGCCTGGAAACGAAATCGATCTTTGGGACGGGGAATCTTATCAGCGTGTGTTCATTGTTCAAAGCAAACCGGCGCTGATCCACGTTACCCAAACGGGAGGCGTGGATGCGCCCCGGCTCGATGTGACCATCTCCGGCCCGAATGACGCCGCCCAAGCGAAAGCCGCCATTACGTCCGGGCTGGAGCGCCTCCTGGGGTTACGGATCGATCTGACGCCTTTCTACAAACTCGCCGTGAACCAACCCCGGCTGCACGAGCTGGCCAGCAGGCTTCGTGGCTTGAAACCACCGCGATTTCCCACCGTGTGGGAAGGCATCGTGAACGGCATTGCCTGCCAGCAGCTCAGCCTGACCGTGGCCATCATGCTTCTCAACCGGCTATCGGCAGCATACGGGCTGGCGTTCGAGGGGCCGAATGGCCCACAACATGCATTCCCGACACCGGAGGATCTTGCGGCGGCATCTCCGGGAGGCGTGCGCTCGCTTGGATTCAGCGGCGCCAAAACTCGCGCCCTGATCGAACTAGGCCAGATGAACCAAACTGGGCGGCCGGATCTGGGG
>CAYUZM010000920.1:0-3046 GCA_964449665.1 uncultured Solibacteraceae bacterium | reverse complement strand
GCGAAGTTCTTCTTCGGTTCGGGCTCCTGCGCCGATGATGTGTAGACATCGCACTGTTCGAGGTTCATCACATAGAGCAGTCCGGTGGAGGCGCTGTATGTGGGCGCCATCCAATTGGCCGCGCCGCGCACGCCGGGACAAACATAGTTGCCCGCGGGTGTGGGGTCCTTATCGGGGACGAGAATGGGCCGGCCTTTGGCGTCGATGCCGGTGGCCCAGTCGAGTTTGTCCACCATCTTTGTGGCGCGCAGGAACTCGCCCGTCGCGCGGTCGAGCGTGTAGAGAAATCCGTTGCGGTTGGGGTGCATCACGACCTTGCGCGTGCGTCCATTGATTTCGGTGTCGAGCAGCACGGGCCAGCTTTGGGCGTCCCAATCGTGGGTGTCGTGTGGGGTGAACTGGAAGTGCCACTTCATTTTGCCGGTATCGAGGTCGATGGCGAGCAGCGAGCAGGTGTAGAGGTTGTCGCCTTTACGGTCGCCGCCGTAGAAGTCGGGCCAGGGGTTGCCGGTGGTCCAGTAGAGAAGGTTCAGTTCGGGATCGTAGGTGCCGGAGAGCCACGTGCCGCCGCCACCCCATTCGATGTAGCCGCCCCAGCTTTCGGCCCCGGGTTCGCCCTTGGCGGGCACGGTGTAGAGACGCCACAACTCTTCGCCCTTGTCGCCCGAGAAGGCGCAGATGTAGCCGCGCATGCCGCTGTCGCCGCCCGCTACGCCGACGATGATTTTGTCCTTAACGGCAACGGGCGCGGCCGATGCGAACAGCCCGTCTTCGACGCGTCCATATTGCTTCTGCCAGGCGACGGCGCCGGTGCGGCGGTCGAGCGCGACGAGGAAGACGTCGGAGGTGACGAAGTAGACGCGGTCGCCCAAGATGGCCGCGCCGCGGTTCACGTTCTGCTTCTTGCTGCGCGCGTCTTTATAGCGCCAGATGATACGGCCGGAGCGCGTGTCGAGCGCGATCACCTCGTTGGTGTTGGTGATGTACATCACGCCGTCGTAAACAAGGGGGCTCGACTCCAGGCGGTTCGCGCCGGAGATGTGATTCGTCCACTTGGGAACCAGCGAACCGGCGTTGGCGGGCGTGATCTGTTTGAGCGGGCTGTGGCGCTTGCCCTGGTAGTCGCCCGCGTAGGTGAGCCAGTCGTGGTTCGGGCTTTGCAGGATGTCTTGCGGGTGCACCTGCGCGGAGAGGGTGAGCGCGGCAAGGGTGAGCGCGGCGTGGGTGAGCGGCAGGATGAGCGCACACGGCAGCAGTTGTTTGAGGACCGGTTTCATGCGGGGGATCTCCGAATCGCTATTCCGATTTCGCCTCGGGCGGGCGCGTGCTTTGGCGGCTGAGGTAGGCCAGCAGGTCGCGCAGTTCGTCGCGGCTGAGGCGTGTTTTGTAGTCGCCGGGCATGAGGGATTTCTTGTGGAAGGTAATCGCTTCGACGTCGTTCATGGCGATGCGGTGGACCTTGCCGGTGCGGTCGATGATCTGCATGGCGTAGTTGGTGCGGTCGACGCAGACGCCATCGAGAGTGCCGCCTTTGCGGAAGGTGAGGTGGACAGGCTGCAACTCCTTCACGCCGCGCTCGCTGGGATCGAGGATCGAGTTGCGGATTTCGCTGAGGGAACGAAGGGCGCCGATGTTGGTGAGGTCGGGGCCGGGGAAGCCGCCTTTGCCTGCGATCATGTGGCAGCCGGAGCAGCCGGCCTTGGTCCAGAAAACCTGTTTGCCCGTTTCGATGTTGCCGGGGGCGTTGGCATCCATGGCGGGAGCGGTGAGCGAGCGCACGAAAGCGACGATTTGCCAGACCTCGTTTTCGGGGCGGTTGAGGGCGGGCATGTCGGTACCCGGCACGCCTTTTTGCACGATGGTGAACATGTTGTCGTCTTCCATCGGGTGCCATGCGCCACGTTCGCGCAGATTGGGTCCGCGGCCGCCATCGCCGTTGGGCCCGTGGCAGCCGGCGCATGAGGTGAGGAAGAGCTTTTGTCCGGCGGCGATCGCTTCGGGGTTACCGATGGCGGGGTTCTTGGATTTCTTCTCGCTCTTGTCCTCGTGCTGGGCGGCGAGCGCCACGGCACAGGCGAGCAACAGGGCACAAGTGCGCATAAAAAAGGGACCGCCGACTATTATGCTTCAGCGGGCGGGGTGTTGTAGCGCCCGGGCAGGCGGGGCCGTGCAGGGGGCGTCAGCGGGCAGTGTCCAGCAGCGAGGCTGCGAGCAGTTTGCTCATCATCGATTCGAAACTCACGCGCGGCACGCTGACGAGCTTGCGCGTTTCGGCGTTCTTCCAGTCGTCGCGGGCGGTCTTGGGCAGTTGCCTGGCGAGGGCTTCGATGCCGCCGCCGAGCGAGTCCATCATGCCTCGAATGGCGCGGTAGTAACCGCGTTGGCCGGGGATCTTGCGGGCACCGGCGAGCAGCGCGCCGAGGGTTTCGACGCGGTCCTCTTGCGAGAGGGCGGGGTGTTTGGCGATGAGCGCGCCCCAATCGTCGAGGAAGGGGCCGAGGGGCAGGAGGAGATCGGGCGATTGGCGCAGGCCGCGGATGGCGCGCAGCGGGTAGTGGCGGTGGCCTTCGCAGGCCATGGCGGCTTTGTAGACACGGGCGGCGGTTTGGTAGGCGCCGTCGTAGGGGCGCGTGTTTTCGTGGGCCAAGCGGCCGAACTTCTCGCGCCATTCGCGATGCTGTTGAGAGGTGGGCCAGAAGCTGATGCCCTGGTCGAGGTCGCCTACGTTGTGTGTGAGTGAGGCCGCGATGCGGAGGGCATCGAGTTCGTGGCCGCGCGTGCGAATGGCGTGCTGGAACTCGGCGGCTTCGCGGCGCAGTTCGGCGTCGATGGCGGCGGCGGCTTCTTCGGCCAGCGCGTGCGCGCCCACGTGGAGAAAGGCGCCGAGCGCGGCGGCGAGCACGCTCAACTGTTCGCCATTGTGACCGCTGACGGGACCGAGTCCCGCCACGGCGGTGGCGCGCGTCGAGATGCCGGCGATGGACCACGCCATACCGCGTTGGGCGAAGCGGAACATGCGTTCGAGCGAGGCAACGTCGCGTGTTTC
>CAYUZM010000919.1:0-3046 GCA_964449665.1 uncultured Solibacteraceae bacterium | reverse complement strand
CGAACAACTCCTCGCCCGCTGGGGCATCCTCCTCCGCGATTTACTCACCCGCGAAGCCGCCGCGCCCCCCTGGCGCGACCTCCTCCCCATCCTCCGCCGCATGGAAGCCCGAGGCCAAATCCGCGGCGGCCGCTTCGTCTCCGGCTTTACCGGCGAACAGTTCGCCCGCCCCGACGCGCTCGACCTTCTCCGCGCCATCCGCCGCTCCGGCGAACCTCACGAAGCCACCGCCGTCCCCAGCGCCGATCCGCTCAATCTCGCGGGCATCATCCTGCCCGGTGCGCGCGTCAGCCCGCTCGCCACGCAAATCCCCGTGATCACATCGCTGCCTGCGCACCCGCCGCGTTTTCGCTGGCAACGGCACGCCTGAGCCGCCCCCTACTTCGCCACCGCCTTCTTCGCCTTCCGCGGCCGTCCCCCCACCGACTTCGCCACGAACGTCAACGGCGCGGCCGTGAAATCCAACTGCATCTGCCGCTGCTGCAAAAATGCCTTTGACGACGCCCGCGAAGCCGAACGCAGATACACCGCCACGTCCCCTTGAAACCGCCGCGCCATCTCCTCAGCCACCGCGCGTTCCTGCTCCGGATCCCGAATCGGCGGCCCTCCCGTCTCCTGAAACCAGGTCCGAGTCGCGTCGTTCAGCTCCCGCTCCAAACGGGCGGAAGCGGAAGTCCATTGGCCAGCCGCCAGAAATGCCTTCCTATTCCCGATGCGCAATAGAACGCTCATCTTGACTCACCATCATAGCGGCAACGGCGCTCCCACCCGAAGCGACTACAATTTGAGAAATGCCTTCCGCTCTCCCGTTGCACAATCAGGTCGCGCTCGTCACCGGCGCATCGCGCGGCCTCGGCGCGGCAATCGCCGAAAAACTGGCCGTCCAGGGCGCAAAGGTCGCCATCAATCACTTCCGCTCCGCCGAAAAGGCCAACGCCTTGCGCGACCGCATCCGCGCCACCGGCGCCTTCGCCGAGTGTTTCCGCGCCGACGTCCGCGATGAAACCGAAATCGCCCAGATGATCGCCGCCATCCGCGCTTCCCTTGGCTCCATCGATATCCTCGTCGTCAACGCCACTGGACCCCAGCCCTTCCTCACCATCGAAGAACAGACCTCGCGCGCGTACCTGGACCAGTTGGAATTCTTCGTCAAATCCCCACTCATCCGCGCCCAACAGGTGCTCCCCGAAATGAAGGCCCGCAGCTCCGGCCGCATCATCCAGATCGGCAGTGAAGTCTTCGCGGTGGGTAATCCGGAGTTCGCCAACTACGTCGCCGCCAAAGGCGCGCAATATGGCCAAACGCGTTCCTGGGCCAAGGAACTTGCGCCCTACGGCATCACCGTCAACATCATCTCGCCCGGCTGGATTCCCACCGAGCGCCACACAGGCACGCCGCAGGCCGAACTCGACATGTATGCGCAGAAGGTCCCGATGCGGCGCCAGGGCGTGCCCGCCGACGTGGCCGAAGCGGTCGCTTATCTCGCCTCGCCCGGCGCCAATTTCGTCACGGGACAGAACATCACCGTCAACGGCGGCAACACACTGGAATAATCATGCGCACTTACTCCGATCACTACATCAACGGCGCATGGCGCGCCGCGGCTACCCCCGCTCACATCGACGTCGTCTCGGCGTCCACCGAAGAGGTCATCGGCCGCATCCCCGCCGGCACGCCCGCCGACGCCGATGCCGCCATCCAAGCCGCCCGCGCCGCCTTCGACGGACCCTGGTCCGCAACCACCGCCGCCGAACGCGCCGATTGGCTCGACAAACTCTCCGCCGCCCTCAAAGCCCGCGCGCCAGAGATCGCCGAAACCATCGCCGGCGAAGTCGGCTCGCCCCTCTCGATGGCCCAGAACATCCAGGCCGGACTCCCGATCGCCGTCACCGCCGGCTACGCCAAACTCGCCCGCGAAGCGTCCTTCGAACGCGAGATCGGCAACTCGCTCCTCGTGCGCGAACCCTATGGTGTTGTCGCGGCGATCACCCCCTGGAACTACCCGCTGCACCAGATCATGGCCAAGGTCGCGCCCGCCCTCGCCGCCGGATGCACGGTCGTGCTCAAACCCAGCGAAATCGCGCCTTTGAACGCATTCATCCTCGCCGAAATCTGCATCGAGATCGGCCTGCCGCCCGGCGTGCTCAATATCGTCGGTGGCACCGGCCCCGTCATCGGTGAAGTCCTCGCCGCCCACCCGCTCGTCGACATGGTCAGCTTCACCGGCTCTCTCCGCGCCGGCCGTCGCGTCTCCGCCCTCGCCGCCGAAACGGTGAAGAAGGTCACCCTCGAACTCGGCGGCAAATCCGCCTTCGTCATCCTCGACGACGCCCCCCTCGAAAAGGCCGTCACCATCGGCGCGAAGAACGCGCTGCTCAACTCCGGCCAAACCTGCTCCGCGTGGACCCGCATGATCGTCCCCCACTCCCTCCAGCAGCAGGCTCTCGACATCGCCACCGCCGCCATGGCCTCGCTCAAACTCGGCGACCCCTTCGACGCCGCAACCCGCCTCGGCCCGCTCATCTCCGCCGCCCAGCGTGAACGCGTGGAAGGCTACATCGCCAAGGGCAACGCCGAAGGAGCCCGCCTCGTCACCGGAGGCACCCGCCCCGCCGAATTCCCGCGCGGCTACTATGTCCAGCCCACCTTGTTCGCCGAAGTCGCCCCCGCCATGACCATCGCCCAGGAGGAAATCTTCGGACCCGTCCTCTCCGTCCTCCCCTACGACACCGAAGACGAAGCCGTCGCCATCGCCAACGGAACCATCTACGGCCTCGCCGGAGGTGTCTGGTCCGGCGATCCCAACCGCGCCCTCTCGATCGCCCGCCGCATGCGCACCGGCCAGGTCGACGTCAACGGAGGCCGCTTCAACCTCATGGCCCCCTTCGGCGGCTACAAACAATCCGGCGTCGGCCGCGAACTCGGCGAGCTCGGCATGGAAGAATATCTGCAGGTAAAGAGCATCCAAAGATGAGCACACCCTCGCGCCGCCAACTTCTGCAATCCATCCCCCCACTCCTCGCCGCGCCGCGCCTCCTTGCGCAAC
>CAYUZM010000918.1:0-3052 GCA_964449665.1 uncultured Solibacteraceae bacterium | reverse complement strand
AAGCGGGTGTCGAGGTATTGGGACCGCATCTACCGGCCCGAGCAGATCATCACGGCACTGCCGGAAGTGATGCGCGTGCTGACGTCGCCTTCCGAGTGCGGCGCCGTGACGCTGGCACTGCCGCAGGATGTGCAGGCGGAAGCGTGCGACTATCCCGAGGAGTTGTTTGAGAAGCGGGTGTGGCTCATCCGGCGCGCGGAGCCTGACGGAGTTTCGTTGCAGCGCGCGGTGGAGGCGATTGGCGCGAGCAGAAAGCCGTTGATCGTGGCCGGTGGCGGCGTGCTGTTCAGCGAGGCGTCGGACGCACTGGCGGCATTCTGCGCGCAGCCGGGAATGCCCGAGTGCGGGAGGCAGGCAGGTAAAGGTTCCCTGCCCTACGACCATGGGCAGTGCACGGGCGCGGTGGGTGCGACAGGCACGCTGGCGGCGAACCGTCTGGCGCATGACGCCGACCTGGTCATCGGCATCGGCACACGCTATTCGGATTTCACTACGGCGTCGATGACGGCGTTTCAAAATCCAGATGTACGCTTCGTGAATATCAACACGGCGGAATTCGACGCCTACAAAGTGGGAGCAACGCCGCTGGTATGCGATGCGAAGGTGGCCTTGGAGCGGTTGCGCGCGGCGCTCGTGGACTACCGCGTACCGGCCGGGTATGCGCAGGAGATCGCGTCGTTGCGCACGGCGTGGGAGGCCGAAGTGGACCGGCTATTCCATTTGAACAACGCTCCAAAGCCGGCGCAGAGCGAAGTGATTGGCGCGATGTGGGAGGCTTCGGGGCCGCGCGATATTTTGCTGTCGGCGGCGGGCAGCCACCCGGGCGATTTGCACAAACTGTGGCGGACGCGTACGCCCAACGGATATCACATGGAGTACGGCTATTCGTGCATGGGCTATGAAATACCAGGCGCGATGGGAGCAAAGTTGGCCGACCCGAGCCGCGAGGTGTTTGTCTTTCTCGGCGATGGAACGTACCTCATGATGCCGAGCGAGATTGTGACCTCCGTGCAGGAGGGCGTGAAAATTATCATCGTGCTGGTGGATAACCATGGCTTTGCGAGCATTGGCGGTCTCAGCCGCTCTCTCGGGCAAGGTGGGTTCGGCACGAGCTACCGCATGCGCGACGCGGGCACGCGGCAGTTGGATGGCGAGGTCCTCACGGTGGACTTCGTGGCCAATGCGCGAAGCTTGGGCGCGCATGCGATGAAGGCGTCAACAGTGGCCGAGTTGCGCAAGGCGCTGGAGACGGCCAAGGGCAACGACCGCACGACAGTGATTGTTATCGAGACCGACACGAACGCCAAGGTGCCGGGATACGAGTCGTGGTGGGACGTGGCGGTGGCCGAGGTCTCGGAGATGGAAAGCGTGCGGCAGATGCGGGCGAATTACGAAGAGGCGCGAAAGAAAGAGCGGCACTACCTTTAAGGGCCGCGAATGTTTGGGCCGCGGCCGGAGCAGAAGCCGTGGCGGGAGATAAAACGATGGTCGAGCGACTACACAATTTTGTCGATGGCGGTTGGCGCGTGGCGGATGCCTCGGAAAGCGTGGCGGTGTTGAATCCGGCGACGGCGCGGGTGCTGGCCGAAGCGCCGCTCTCATCCGCCGAAGAGGTGCATCGAGCCGCCGAAGCGGGCGTTGCGGCATTCCGCGACTGGCGGCGCAAGCCGGCGGGTGAACGCATTCAACCGCTCTTCAAGCTGAAGATGCTGATGGAAGAGCAGATCGATACGCTCGCGCGCACGATTACCAACGAGTGCGGGAAAACCTATGCGGAGAGCGTCGCCGAGATGCGGCGCGCGATCGAGAATGTCGAGACGGCATGCGGGATTCCGTCGCTCATGCAGGGCATCAATAACGAAGACATCGCGCCGGGCATCGACGAACATATGTTCCGGCAGCCGCTGGGCGTGGTCGCCGCGATTACGGCGTTCAACTTTCCCGGCATGATTCCGTTCTGGTTTCTTCCCTACGCGGTGGCGACGGGGAACTGCTTCCTGTTGAAGCCGTCGGAGCGCGTACCGATGACCTCGTGGAAGCTATTCGAGTTGATCGAGGCGTCGGGATTTCCCAAGGGTGTGGTGCAACTGGTGAATGGCGGACGCGACACGGTGAACGCGATTCTCGACCACCCTGCGATCAAAGCGGTGAGCTTCGTGGGATCAACGGCGACCGCGCGTTACATCTACGCGCGCGCATCGGCCAACGGCAAGCGGGCGCAGTGCCAGGGCGGAGCGAAGAACCCCGTGGTGGTGATGCCCGACGCGGATATGGAGATGACGACGCGGATTCTGGCCGATTCGGCGTTTGGTTGCGCGGGACAGCGCTGCCTGGCGGCGTCGGTGGCCGTGACAGTGGGCGAAGCGCGGGAGAAGTTGACGCCGTGGCTGGTGGACGGGGCGCGCACGCGCAAAGTGGGCTACGGCCTGGATAGCGGCGTCGAAATGGGTCCGGTGATTTCGGCCGAGAGCAAGGCGCGCATTGAATCGCTGATTGCCCAGGGTGAGCAGGAAGGCGCGAAGGTGCTGGTGGACGGACGCGGCCGCAAAGTGGAGGGATGCGAGGACGGCTACTTCGTTTTCCCGACTTTGCTGGACGAGGTCTCGCCGGAGAGCGAGGTGGCGCGGACGGAGATCTTCGGCCCGGTCCTGAGCATGATGCACGCGACGACGATCGACGAGGCGATTCAAATGGTGAACGCGCGCAGCTACGGCAACATGGCGTGCATCTTCACGAGCGATGGAGCCAATGCGCGGCGATTCCGCTACGAGGTAAACGCGGGCAATGTGGGCGTTAATGTGGGCGTGGCGGCGCCGATGGCGTATTTTCCGTTCAGCGGTTGGGGCGAGAGCTTCTTCGGCGATTTGCACGCGCAGGCGCATCACGGTGTGGAGTTCTACACGCAGACGAAGGTGGTGGTGGAGCGGTGGCCGCGGGATTGGAGCCGGAAGTTCTAATGGCGGGCTTTCGGTTTGGCAACGCGCCATGCTCGTGGGGCACGCTCGAATTTGAAGGCGTTCAGGGCGGGCAGATCGGCTACGAACAGATGCTG
>CAYUZM010000917.1:0-3055 GCA_964449665.1 uncultured Solibacteraceae bacterium | reverse complement strand
GCCGGTCGAAATGGGGAATCCAGTTCCTGAAGACCGAATTGGCCACGGCGGACCGGGCGCGGGCGCCGGCGGCGTTCCAAGGCCGCACGCAGTCGCGCACGATCGCCGCGCGGTTGTTCGGCAGCGCCACCGGTTCCAACTCGCGGGTCGTCTATCTCGACCGCGGGGCGGCCGCCGGCGTAAAGAAGGGCATGGCGGTGGTGACGCCCGACGGCATTGTGGGCAAGATCGTGGCGGCCTTTCCCAGCGTGAGCCAGATGATGATTATCACCGACCCGGCTTTTGCCGCCGGCGTCGTCTCCCAGCGCGCGCGCATTCACGGCACGCTCAAAGGGCAGGCCAACTCGAACTGCCTGGTCGATTACATCCAGAACGAGGACGACGTCAAGGACGGCGATTGGTTCTTCACCTCGGGCGACGACCGCATCTTCCCGAAGGGCATGCCCGTGGGGCAGGTCCGGATGACGCGGCCGGGGGGGATTTTCCGCGAGATCCAGCTTGTACCCAGCGGCATCAGAAATGGCGTCGAAGAGGTGCTCATCGTGCTCGAAGGCGTGCATCAGGAGATTCCTGAAGGACTCCCTTCGACGCAGGAACTGCATATGCTGCCGCGCCCGCCCGCCGAGCCCGCCGAGGACCCGAACAAGATGCTCGATTTCTCCACGACCGGTTCGGCGCTGACCACCGACGCCGACCAGATTCTCGAACGCTACCGGAGAATCGGGGCCGCGCAGGGCCACGTGTACGGATCCGGTTCCGCGCCCAACTTCAACGTGGCGTTGCCCGACGCTCCGCGTACAGCGCCCGCCAAGCCGCCCGCAGCCGGCGCCACGCCACCACCGGCGGCCAATACGCAGCCGCCCAGGTAACGCCCTGTCCTCCATGACCAACCTCGGCGAACCTCTCTATTCGAAGCAGCGGCCCGTGCGCGAACGCACCCGGGGCCACTACGTCTTCTTTGTTCTGGTTCCGCTGTTTGCGCTGATGTTCCAGGTCTACGTGCCGCTGTTTGTCGCGAGCCTCGCCTATCTCGAGCTGCCGCTGCTGGTAACGCTCCACACCGCCCTCACGCGGCGTTCCCCCGTGCTCGCGCTTTCGTATGGATGCGCTGTCGGCCTGCTCCAGGACGCGCTTTCGAACCTTCCGCTCGGCATGTATGGGATCGTCAAGACGCTGGTGGGATTCTTCGCCGCCAACATCAGCATGCGCGTGGATGTGGAGAATCCGCTGGTGCGGTTTCTCACCTCGCTCACGCTCTACTTCTTCCACCAGTTTTTCTATTGGATTCTGGCGCGCGCGTTGCTGGGCCAGCAACTCGACTTCGATCTGGCGACTACGGTGCTTTTCGCTGTCTTGAACGCTGCCGTGGCGGTTCCGCTCTTCCAGTTGCTCGATAAGCTGTAGCGCGCGGTGGGCTACGAGCTCTTGCGGGCTGCCAGAACCCGCGAATGGTAGCCGCTCTGGCGGACATGGCGTTCGGCGTAGACCTGGAGGCGGCAGGCGCGGACGAGGTCGTTCACGCGCGCGTCCACGGAGCGTCCCCAGAACGCCGGAGCCAGGCTCCCGGCGAACCGGTAGAGCTTTGTGAAGATCGGCCCGTTGATGCCGATATTCACCAGCGTCAACGTGCCGCCGGGCCGCAGCACGCGGCGGATCTCTTCGAGCGTAAGCACGATGTCGGGCGTGGAGAGCAGTTCCAACAAATAGCAGCAGACAACGGCGTCGTAGGCGCCATCGGCAAACGGCAGGTAGCGCGCGTCCACGGCCTGGCAGTGCGACGTCACGTCGGGGTATTCGGCTCTCACCTGGCGGAACGTCTTCGACGCCATGTTGGGCGAGAGGTCCACGCCGACGGTCGCCCCGTCGCGGTTCTTTCGCACCAGCCGGCGGAACATCTCGCCGCTTCCGGTGGCGACCTCCAGCACGCGCATGCCGTTGCGGATTCCCGAGACCTCCAGTGCCAATTTGTGGGCCTTGGAATGAAAGCAATACGTGGAAAGCGGATAGACGGTGGACAGGATGTCATAGACGCGCTTCGTTTTGCCGGCGATGGTGCGGGGCAGCCGGTTGTCGCGCGTAATCGTCAGTATCGGCGCTTCAAATTCCTTCAACAGGGGTTTGATCATCAGATTCTCTTTTACCGGCCTTCCTCAGGAAACCGCCGCCAGGTTGGGCGCGCTGGAGGGCAATTCAATCCCCGTCCGCGTACCCTCGCCCGTTTTACTGTCAATCCACATACGGTACTCGTCTCCGAACAGAACTTGCAACCTCTCATTTACATTACTTACGCCAATTCCCTGTTCGAAGATCCGGTTTAATCGCGGCTCGGGGATGCCGACGCCATCGTCTTCCACTTCCAAATGGAGTTTTCCGTCGCTATGCCAGGCGCGGACGCGGATGGTTCCGCCCTCCACTTTGCTGGCCAGCCCATGCTTCAGGCTATTCTCCACAATGGGCTGCAGAATCATGCTCGGAATGGGCAATTCGAGCACTCCCGCCTCCACGTCTTTGATGAACCGCAGTTTGCTCCCGAAGCGGACCATCTCAATGGAGATGTAGTCCTCAATGAAATTCAGCTCTTCCCGCAGCGACGTCATGTTTTCGGTCTTTTTCATCAGCTTGCGCAGAATGTTGGAGAGCTTGACGATGACCTGGCGGGCTCCGTCCGGGTTCGTGCGGACGAGCGATGAGATGGAGTTGAGCGTATTGAAAAGAAAGTGGGGGTTAATCTGGCTGGTGAGCGCCCGCAGGCGCGCCTCCTGCAAGAGCCGTGCCTGGATCTCCACCTGCTGTTCGGTGCGCGCATTGGCCCAGATTTTGAGTGGCAGCAGGACGGCGAACATGGTGCAGAACCACACGGCGACATAGCTTCCGAAACCGGCCCCGTCCGGGTAAAGGACGAACACCCCACCCTCATGGCGGAGACGGCTCATCCCGAATCGGAGCGGTTCGAGCGACATCAAAGCAAGTATGAGGATGACATGAAAGACGAGCCTTCTGTTTCCGCTCCAGTTCCGGATGGCCCGAATCAGGTTCATTTCCAGGAACGGCGACA
>CAYUZM010000916.1:0-3059 GCA_964449665.1 uncultured Solibacteraceae bacterium | reverse complement strand
TTTGTGGGTGGCATCGGCAGTTTGGATGCCGGTTTCCGGGTGGGCGGCTGAGCCGCTCCGGATCGAATCCAGCCTGGACGCCATGGGTTCCACGTTCACCATCGTGGCCTATGGTGAAAGCCGCGTGCAGTTGGAAACGGCAGTCGATTTAGCGTCCGAAGAAGTGCGCCGCATCGACGACCTGCTCTCCAACTATAAGCCGCGCAGTGAGTGGAGTCTGGTGAACCGCGAAGCGGCCAACCGGGCGGTGAGGGTATCTCCCGAGCTGTTTGACTTCCTCGAAACCTGTTTGCAGTATAGCCGGCAGAGCGACGGCGCCTTCGACATTACTGTCGGGCCGCTCGTGAAAGTCTGGGGCTTCTACAAAGGCTCCGGCCGCCTGCCGCATCGCGCTGAGATTCGCGGGGCTATGTCCCGCGTGGGTTACCAGAAGGTGCTCCTGGACCGGTCCAGCCAGTCCGTGCGGTTCTCCCGCGACGGCGTCGAGATCGATCCCGGTGGCATCGGGAAAGGGTACGCCGTGGATCGTGTCGTCGGCATCCTCCGGGAACGGGGAATCCGCTCGGCAATGGTCTCCGGCGGTGGCTCGAGCATCTACGGCTTGGGCTCTCCTCCCGGCATGGCCGGGTGGCCGGTGAAAATCCGCCATCCGCGCAATCCAAAGGAGAGCGTGGCTGAACTGGTGCTGCATGATCTGTCGATGTCGACCTCCGGAACGTCAGAGAAGTTCTTCTACGCCGGCGGGAAACTCTACAGCCATGTGTTCGACCCGCGCACGGGTTATCCGGCGCTGGGCATGCTTTCGGTATCGGTGACCGCGCCCAAAACCCTCGACAGCGAGGCCTGGACGAAGCCCTTCTTCATCCAGGGACGGAAATGGCCGCACGATCGGACGCCGAAGGTGATGAAAGTATTTTTGTGTGAGGACAAGGCGGAAATAGCATGCGCGTGGCTCCGATGAACAGCCGGTTTTTGGATGCTTGCCGGCGGCGGCCGACCGACGTGCGGCCTGTGTGGTTTATGCGGCAGGCCGGACGGTACATGAAACAGTACCGCGACGTCCGCGCCCACCATTCCATTCTCGAAATCTGTAAACGCCCCGACCTGGCCGCGGCTGTCACGCTGCAGCCCGTCGAGATCCTCGACGTCGATGCCGCCATCATCTTCGCCGACCTCCTGCTGCCCGTCGAACCCATGGGCCTCAAGCTCGAATTCGTCGAAGGCAAAGGCCCGGTCATCGAAAACCCGGTCCGCAACTCCTCCGACGTCGATTCGCTTTCCATCTCCAACACCGACGAACTCGGCTACGTCGGCGAAGCCATCCAAATGGCCGTCAAAGCCCTCGCCGGCCGCGTCCCGTTGATCGGTTTCGTCGGCGCGCCCTTCACCATGGCCAGTTACATGATCGAAGGCGGGCCCTCGAAAACCTTCCTCCGCACCAAGCAGATGATGTACCGCGACGAAACCCTCTGGCGCCGCCTCATGGGCAAACTCGTCGACGTCCTCGGCCCCTTCGCGCTCTTGCAGGTCGCCGCCGGCGCCCGCGTCATCCAGGTCTTCGATAGCTGGATCGGCGCCCTCGGCTCGGACGACTACGTCCGCTACGTTCAGCCCTACTCGCGCGCCCTCATCGAACGCATCCGCTCCGCCGGCGTCCCCGTCATTCACTTCGGCACCGGCACCGGCGGCTACTTCCGCGAACTCCACGCCGCCGGCGGCGACGTCATCGGCGTCGACTGGCGCATCAATATCGACCAGGCCTGGATCGACATGAGCTACCGCGCCGCCATCCAAGGCAACCTCGATCCGGCTGTCCTCATGGCCCCGCTGCCCGAACTCAAAACGCGCGTGCACGAGCTGCTCAAACGCACCGGCACCCGCCCCGGACACATCTTCAACACCGGCCACGGCATCATGCCCGAAACGCCGGTCGAAAACGTGAAGGCCGTCGTCCAGATGGTCCGCGAGTTCAGGCCCTAAGGAAACACACGCCCATGCGCCGGCGCGATCTTCTGGCGGCCGCGGCGGCAGCGGCGCTCCACGCGCGGCAGTCGCCCGGTGCACAAGCCTCGGCCAACGCCCCGCCCGCTGTCCAGGCGCAAACCACACCCGGCACACAGCCCGCGCCCCGCCCCAACATCCTCTGGATCATGGCCGACCAGCTCCGCTATGACTGCCTCGGTGCCAACGGCAACCCCCTCATCCGCACGCCCCATCTCGACCGACTCGCCGCCCGCTCGGCCAACTTCTCCCACGCTTTCGTCCAATCCCCCGTCTGCGTCCCCTCCCGCGTCAGCTACTTCACCGGACGCTACCCGCATAGCCACAAGAACCGCGTCAACTACACGCCCCTCGACGATCGCGAACTCCTCATCCAGCGCATGTTGAAGGACTCCGGCTACCGCACCGGCTCCGTCGGCAAGCTCCACTACTATCCGCCCACCGCCGCCCACGCCCGCGCCACCGGCTTCGACGCCGTCCAACTCGACGACGGCATCGCCCGCACCGACGAGTTCTCCGACTACGTCAAGTGGCGCAACGCAAACGATCCCCGCGCCAAGCTTCACTACCACGCCACCGAACCCCGCCCCGGACGCAACCCGTTCCGAGCCGCGATCGACTATCAGTACACCCCCACCGCCTGGACCGGCCGCGAAACCCGCACCATGCTCGCCGAATTCGCCCGCGCCCCCCAGCCCTTCTTCCTCTTCAGTTCATTCTTCAAACCCCACTCCTCCTACACCGTCCCTGAACCCTACGACACCATGTTCGACGGAGTTGAAATCCCGCTTCCAAAACAGGTCACGCTCGCGGACATCCAACGCCTCCCCGTGCCCGTGCAAAAGCAAATCCTCCGGGGCCGCCCGCAATACGCAATGGACCGCGCCCGCCTCCAATGGATCTACCGCAGCTACTACGCCTCGGTCGCCATGATCGACGACGAAGTCGGCCGCATCCTCGATACACTCCGTGCATCCGGCCAGGAATCGAACACCATCGTCGTCTTGAGCACAGACCACGGCGACCAGCTACTCGAACACGGCCTCGAAGGCAAAAAC
>CAYUZM010000915.1:0-3068 GCA_964449665.1 uncultured Solibacteraceae bacterium | reverse complement strand
ACAGCGACGCCTATGCCCGTGCCGACGGCGACTCCCGTTCCCACCACAGCCACCCCCGTGATCCAAAGGATGCCGCGGAAGAGCGGACGCATCATCTTCAGGTCCATCTCCGTCCCGGCTGTCAGCGCGATCAGCGAAATCGCCACGCCGTTGAAGATCCGCAACTCGCCCAGCGTACGCTCGCCCACCAAACCCAACACCTGCGGCCCCACCAGGATTCCCAGCATCAGGTATCCCGTCAGCCGCGGAATGTGCAGCTCCTTTGCCAGGTTGCCCGCGAACAATGCCGTCAACAAAAGGAACCCACCCGCCATCACCACTGCCGCCGCGCTTGAGCCCAATTGAGGCACCGGCGAAAAAGACCGCGTCGAATACATCAACCCCAACAACGTGAGCAATAGAATCGCTTGCATCGATTTACTCCACCACCTCGGCCTGCACCCGCGTCTTCCGGCGCAATGCAATCTGCAGCGCAATCTCCATCACGATCGATCCGCCAATCACCGCAGTCACGCTCCAGCCCACAAACGGACCCGAGTACAAATCCTGCGCCAACACAACCCCCGCCACCGACAGCGCTCCCATCGGCGAAGCGATCAACACCCGCCGCTCATGCTCGCTCATATCCGTCATCCAGAACCGTCCCAGCGTTGCCGCCGCCGCCCACTTCGAAACAAACCGCCCTAACACGAACAACGCCATGAACGCCCATCCCTGCCACTCCCAAGGCCGCCACAACGCACCCGCCACCACAAGGAACAGAAAGTAGATTGGCCGTTCCAAACGGTCCAGCACCGCGCGCACTTCCATCCGCCACTTCCCGCCCATATTGAACACGATCGCCCCTGCCAGAAAGCACACCGCGATCGCCGACAACCGCAGAAAGCTCGCCATCCCCGCCGTCAACGAAATCGCCCCCAGCAGGGCCACCGTGAACTGCGCGCCCTTTTCCACTCGCGTCAACGTCGCAAGCACCACGATGCCCATGATCATGCCCACGCCAAACAGCACGAAGAGCCACGCCGTACCGGGCAGTTGCCAGGCCACCGCACCCTGTTGCGGCCGGAAAAACGTGCTCACAAACATCGTCCCGAACACGCCCGCCAACTGCTCCAGCTCAATCACCCACTCCATCCGCGGCGAATCGGCCGCCCCTGGAGTAAACGCCCGCAAAAAGTGCGGTGCGCTCCGCGCCGCCATCGCCCCCGCCGTCGCCAGCAGCAGCCCTTCGCGCAGCGCGTCTGGAGGTTGTCCATCCAGCGCCCCCGTACCCACAAACTGCAGGAACAGGGAGCTCACCAGCATCAGGAAGGCGAGCGGAATCACGGTTGTCAAAATCACCGCCGCCCCCGTGTTTGGTGGTAGCCGCTCAAAGAACCGCGCGTCGAATCGCGACCCGATTCCAAACCCGACCCAGCCCAGCCCCAACGTCAACAATGGAGCAATCCCGGAGAGCGTCGTGGGCGTCAGAATGCCCACCGCCGGCTGGCTCGCCACCACGCCCAACATCACAAACGGCAACCCCGCCGTCACCGCATGCGCGATGTTCAACGACCGCTCCCATCCCTTCACCGCGCTGTGCCCGGCCACGTACGCCAAGGCCAGGAACAAGACGAACCCAAGGATGCCCCGGATCACCGTCCCCGGCGGTGGCGCCGGCATCGCCTGGAACGGCTTCGTCAACAGGTCCCGCGTCTCGGCCGTCAACCGCCCCGCAATCTCCTCAAGGTCAGTCGCTGGCTCTACGACAGGCGGCACCGGCAACTCCGGTGGATTCGCTTGCTCCGGACCGGCGTCCTGTTTGCCCTCGCCCGCCTTTTGCTCCCGCCCCGCCTGCGCCTCCGGCGCGATCTTCTTCTCCCGCGACGCCTCCCCCGTCTTCGCCTGCGCCGCCCCCTGCGCGGCCACCGTCTCCCCGGCCGGCTTCTTCCCCTGCGCCGCCTTCTGCTCCTGCGCCACGCACGGCTCCGCGCACCCAAGAAGTGCAAACACGAGAATGGTGCGGATCTGTTTCCACATAGGCCAACTCAGCGAACCGCAATCCGCCCCCCACACGCACAGCTATCCCGTCATGGTACCGAACTGGGCGTTGCCCCACCTTGTCTGCTCCGCGTCGCCCGCTTGGCGTTGACCGCTTTACCCGCCCGACTCGCGCCGCCCTCGTCACGTCGCCCGCGCCGCGTCACCCGCTTCACTTGGCCCGAATGTAGTTGTCTTTCTTGTACGGGTGCTTCTCCCAATCCGCAGCCGCCCGCCCATTGAGGTCCCAAACCACCTCGCCCTTGCGCACCGTCAACTCCGCCGCCAGCATCCGGTCGCCCATCTTCCGAGCCCCCGCCGAATCGGTCAGCCCAAACCTCCCCTTGTCCACCCGCAACACCGCAATGTCCGCCTCGGCGCCCACATCGAGCGAACCCAACTCCGGATGCTTCACTTCGAGCGCCGGCGTGATCGTCGACATCCGGATCACCTCCTCCAGCGGCGACCCCAGCGCCAGCACCTTTGACATCGACTGCAACATATCCTTCATCCCGCCATTCATGCTCCCCTTATGCAGGTCCGTCGAAATCGAGTCTGGATAAAACCTCGCCGCATACGCCGGCACCGCCACCCACCAATAGAAACTTCCCGCTCCAAATCCGATATCGAAGTAGATCCCACGCTTCCGCCCGGCATCCATCGCGGGATTGAGCTGGTTGTTCTCCATCACCTCACGCCGGTTGCCGGAAAAGCAATGCGTGTAGATGTCACCCTTCCGCAGCTTGTCCCGCAACAGCCCATCCAGGTTCCGCTCCGGCGTGATGATCCCGAAATCCACCATCACCGGCTTATCCGTCTGCCGTGACGCTTCCACCGCCCGGTCAATCGACAACCACCCCGGCCCGCCATAGTGCGCGCTCTTGAACCCAACCACAATGTCCGGGTTCGCCTTCGCCACCCGCACCGCCGCCGCCGTGTCCAACTCCTCCGGCTTGTCTTCATTTCCGAAGTCCGTCATGCCCCGCCGCGAGCTATTCAAAAACGCCGGCCCGCGTCACCTGGCCTTCTTGATCACGTGGTCGCCACAA
>CAYUZM010000914.1:0-3068 GCA_964449665.1 uncultured Solibacteraceae bacterium | reverse complement strand
GGCAAGTATGGGTTTCCGGGCGACGGTCTGCCGGTGGGGCGCGTGAGCGCCCTGGGCGCGCTGAACGGCGAGCCGAAGTGGGAAGCCTCGGTGGACGAGCTGATGGCGAAGGTGGACGAGTACATTCCGCTGCCCGAACGCGCTATCGACAAGCCGTTCATCATGCCGGTGGAAGACATCTTTTCGATCCAGGGCCGCGGCACGGTGGTGACGGGCCGAATCGAAGCGGGCATCATCAAGGTGGGCGAGGAAGTGGAGATCGTTGGCTTCACCGATACGCGCAAGACGGTGGTGACCGGCGTCGAGATGTTCAAGAAGCTGCTGGACGAGGGCCGTGCGGGCGACAACGTAGGCCTGTTGGTGCGCGGCATCGACAAGGACGACGTGGAGCGCGGACAGGTGCTGGCCAAGCCCGGTTCGATCAAGCCGCATGCCAAGTTCAAGGCGGAAGTTTACGTGTTGAGCAAGGATGAAGGCGGGCGGCACACGCCGTTCTTCAAGGGCTACCGGCCGCAGTTTTACTTCCGGACGACGGACGTGACGGGCGTGGCGACGCTGCCGGAAGGCACCGAAATGGTGATGCCGGGCGACAACGTGGCGCTGACGGTGGAGTTGATTACGCCGGTGGCCATGGACAAGGGCTTGCGGTTTGCGATTCGCGAAGGCGGCCGCACCGTGGGCGCCGGGACCGTGACCGAGGTTTTGGGCTAGGCAATTTTTGACGGGGCGGGTGGCCGAGAGGCTGGCCGCCCCTGATCGCGAACGAACATGGCAATTCGAGACAGAATCCGCATCCGCCTGAAGGCGTACGATCACCGCGTGCTGGACCAGTCGACCACGGAGATCGTGACGACGGCCAAGCGCACCGGAGCGCAGGTAGCCGGGCCTATTCCGCTGCCCACGCTGCGGAACCGCTACACGGTTTTGCGCTCCCCGCACGTGGACAAGAAATCCCGCGAGCAGTTTGAGATCCGGACGCACAAGCGGTTGCTGGACATTCTCGAACCGACGCAGGATACCGTCGACGCTCTGATGAAGCTCGATCTGCCCGCCGGGGTGGACGTGGAAATCAAAGCGTTCGGCAAGAAGTAGGTTTTTGCCGCCCAAGGATTTAGCCGCCGAACCGGGCGGCTGGGGCGGCGGTTTTGAGGATGAAGCGCCCGGACGGCTTCGAGGATCTTCCCGGATCTTCGGCAGGGGGCGAGAAGAGAATTTCTCCTAGGGAGTAGGCGCTGGAAAGCGGCGTCAGAGTAAGGAACATGAGCCCAGGAATTCTTGGCAAGAAAATCGGAATGACACAGGTCTTCCGGCCGAATGGCGAAGTGGTGCCGGTCACCCTGCTGAAGGCGGGCCCGTGCGTGGTTGTGCAGCGCAAGACGCCGACCACGGATGGCTACGATGCCGTTCAACTCGGTCTGGTGGAGGGCGTGAAGCCGCAGCGGCTGAACAAACCCGAGACCGGACACCTCAAGAAGGCCGGCGCCGATGGCGTCCGCTATAAAAAAGAACTGCGCCTGCGCCCTGGCGACGACGACCTGAAACCCGGCGACCGCGTTCTGGTGGGCGACTTCCGTCCGGCCGAGATCGTGGACGTCATTGGCACGAGCAAGGGCCGCGGGTTTGCGGGCGTTGTGAAGCGCCACCACTTCCGTGGCGGTCCGGGCGGTCACGGTTCGATGTTTGGACGCGCGCCGGGTTCGATCGGCGCCTCCAGCTTCCCGAGCCGGGTGTTTCCCGGCATGCGCATGGCCGGTCACATGGGTAACGAACAGGTGACGGTGCGCAATCTCGAAATCATTGATGTCAACCCCGAGGACAACACGATCATGATCAAAGGCGCCGTACCGGGCGCCAATGGCAGCTATGTTCTCGTGCGGCGGACCAAGCGTTAAAGGAAAGGAGACGCATCATGCCTATCGTTGACGTTTTCGATCTGAATAACGCGAAAGTCGGCCAGTTGGAGTTGTCGGATAAGGTATTCGGCGCCGAGGTGAACGAGGCCCTGTTGTACGAGGCCGTTCGCCACTATATGGCCTGCCAGCGCCGCGGCACGCATTCGACCAAGGAGCGCGGTTCGGTCCGCGGTTCGGGCAAGAAGCTGTGGCGGCAGAAGGGCACCGGGCGCGCCCGCGTCGGTTCGATCCGTTCGCCGCTGTGGCGGCATGGCGGCACGACGCACGGCCCGAAGCCGCGCGACTACAGCTATCGCCTTCCCAGGAAGATGCAGTTGGGCGCCTTGCGCTCGGCTCTGAGCGGGAAGCTTCGCGACGGCGAGTTGAAAGTGATCCGCGAGTTCTCGATCGCCGAGCCGAAGACCAAACAGGTCGCCGCGGTGCTGGCGAAGCTGGAGGCGGTGAAGAAGGCGCTCGTCGTGGATGTGGTGGGCAACCGCAACCTGGAGTTGGGTGCGCGCAACCTGCCGGGCGTGCGGATGGTGGTGACCAAAGACGTCACCACGTATCACCTGCTGGACGCCAAGCATGTTCTGTTGAGCGAGGCCGCCGCGAAGAAATTGTCGGAGGCATTGTCATGAATCAGTTTGACGTGATCCGCCGCCCGATCATTACCGAGAAGGGCGTGGAAAAGAAGGATAGCGAGCGCACCTTGTGCCTCGAGGTTCACATCGAAGCGAACAAGACGCACATCCGCCAAGCCGTGGAAAAGTTGTTTTCGGTGAAGGTGGAAGAGATCCGCACGGCGACGTTTGAAGGCAAGCTGCGCCGGCGGGGCCGCTTCTCCGGCTACCGGTCGGATTGGAAGAAGGCCTACGTGAAGTTGAAGGCGGGCGAGAAGATGCCGGAGTTCGCCGAGGTATAACGATGCCAGTAAAAACGTTTAAACCCGTCACTCCCACGCGCCGCTTCACGACGGTGTTGAAGCGCGACGACCTGACCAAGGGCAAGGCTCCCGAAAAGTCGCTGACCAAGGGTAAGCGGAAGACCGGCGGCCGTTCGAGCACGGGCCGCGTGGCGATGCGCTTCATCGGCGGCGGGCACCGCCAACTGCTCCGCGAAGTGGATTTCAAGCGCGAGAAGCGCGGGATCCCGGCCCGGGTCGCGGCGATCGAA
>CAYUZM010000913.1:2125-3072 GCA_964449665.1 uncultured Solibacteraceae bacterium | reverse complement strand
GCGAGCGCTGAGCTGTTCGGTTTCCCAGGGGTTTTCATAGTCTCGATTTTCCCCCATTGCTACACTGAACTTGATGAAACCGGCATTGATCGGCCGGGAACTCCCCGAAATCGAAGAGCTGCTGCCGCCCGGCGAGCCCGCCTTCCGCGCCAAACAACTCTACGAAGCCGCCTACCGCAAACGCGTCTCCGATTGGTCCGGCGTCACAACGCTTCCGAAATCGCTGCGCGAACACCTCGCCCTCCACGCCGACTTCGGCTGGCCCGCGGTCTCGCAACAGTTCTCCTCCACCGACGGCACGCACCGCTACCTCCTCGCGCTCAACGATGCCCGCACCGTCGAAACCGTCTTCATGCCCGACGAGCGCCGCGACACCCTCTGCATCTCCTCGCAGGTCGGCTGCCCCGTCGATTGCAAATTCTGCCTCACCGCGCTCATGGGGCTCGAGCGCAACCTCACCGCCGGCGAAATCGTCGGCCAGGTCCTCTTCGCCGCCGCCCGCCATTCGCTCGACCCCGCCTCGCGCCAGATGAACGTCGTCATGATGGGCCAGGGTGAACCGCTCCTCAACCTCGACAACGTACTCAAAGCCACGCGCATCCTCTGCGACGAACGCGGCGTCGTCATGAGCGAGCGCCGCATCACCGTCTCCACCTCCGGCATCGTGAACCGCATGGAAGCCCTCGGCCGCGCCGAAGTGCGCCCCAAGCTCGCCATCTCGCTCAACGCCTCGCACGACGAGCAGCGCGAAGCCATCATGCCCATCACCCGCAAGTGGCGTCTCCGCGATCTCCTCGCCGCCTGCCGCGCCTATCCGCTGCGCACCTGGGAACGCCTCCCCTTTGAATACGTCCTCCTCGGCGGCGTCAACGATACCGATGCCAGCGCCCACCGCGCCCGGACACTTCTGGGCCCCTTCCCCTGCAACGTGCACCCCCAGCCCCGCC
>CAYUZM010000913.1:548-2115 GCA_964449665.1 uncultured Solibacteraceae bacterium | reverse complement strand
GAAACGCCCGCCGATGAACGCGTCTCGAGCTTCCAGGAAATTGTCCACCGCGTCATCCCCTGCTTCGTCCGCAAACCGCGCGGCCGCGACATCTACGCCGCCTGCGGCCAGCTCAAGCGCATGGCCGAATCCGATCTCCCCGCTCCCCCGCCCGGCGCTGGTCTGCTTGCAATCCACCCCGCGCCATGACATAAAAGCGGAATGACACGCCGCGACTTCCTCGCCGTCTCTTCCGTGGCCGCGTCCGCCGCGACCGCGCTTGCCGCCCCCACCACCAAGAAAGCAACATCTGAAACCCTCGTGGCCACGCTCTACAAGAGCCTCACGCCCGAACAGAAATCCACCGTCGCCTTCGCCTTCGACAACCCCTTGCGCTCAAAGGTTGATGCCAACTGGCACATCGTTCCGCAAACCATCCGCCAGTTCTTCAACCCCGACCAGCAGGCCATGATCCGCGAAATCTTCACCGGCCTCTACAAGCCCGATTTCGCCCCCACCGTCATCTCACAACTGAAACAGGATGGCGGCGGCTGGGACAACTACAACGTCGCCCTCTTCGGCGAGCCCGGCTCCAAGTTCGAATTCGTTCTCAGCGGACGCCACTGCACCATGCGCTGCGATGGCGACTCGGTCGAAGGCGCTGCCTTTGGCGGCCCCATCTTCTACGGCCATCAAGCAGGCAATGATTTGGAAGAGCCCGGCCATCCCAACAACGTCTACTGGTATCAAGCCAAGCGCGCCAACGAAGTCTTCGCCGCCCTCGATGGCAAACAGCGCGACCTCGCGCTCGTCAAACGCGCCCCGCGCGCCGAATCGCAAAACATGACGGTTCAAATCAAACCCAAGGAAGAGCGCGCCGGCATCCCCGTCGCCGAAATGTCGAAGGACCAGCAGGCGCTCGTCGAAAAGGTCATCGCCGACCTCCTGCTCCCCTACCGCCAGCGCGACGTCGACGAAGCCATGAAGCTCATCAAAGCCCGCGGCGGAGCCGCGTCGCTGCACATGAGCTTCTACAAGCACCTCGACATAGGCAACGACGGCGTCTGGGACGTCTGGCAACTCGAAGGCCCCAACATGGTGTGGTACTTCCGAGGCCACCCGCACGTCCACACCTGGGTGAACATCCAGGCGTAGTGTTGCCGAGACGCTGGGCGCTACCGAGGCGCGACCGTGAGGGAGCGCTCGCGCCTGGGCCGCGTCAAGACCGCCCGAGGCGGCCCGCCTTCATCTCCGCCGCCAAATAGTCCGTCGCCCGCCACGCCAGCGCCAGAATCGTCAGCGTCGGATTCTTCTCCGTCGACGTCGGAAACGCCGCGCCATCCACGCAGAACACGTTCTTCACTTCGTGCATCTGGCAGAACCCGTTCAACGCGCTGCGCCGCTTGTCGTCGCCCATGCGAATCGTGCCGTGCTCATGAATTGCCAGGCCCGGCGTATCCACCACGCCGCGCTCAAACGGCAGAATCTCCGCCTTCGCCGCGCGCAGCAGCGACTCCGCCATGTCGTACATCTCGGCCGCCATCTGCTTCTCGTTCTCGCCCGTCTGAAACTCGATGCGCGCCACCGG
>CAYUZM010000913.1:0-538 GCA_964449665.1 uncultured Solibacteraceae bacterium | reverse complement strand
GATCGAGGTTGGACTGGCCAATCCGACTGTGGAAAAGGTAGCGAACCTCAAGTTCAAGTGAGGCGTCCGCCGCTCACCCCGCCCTCAGCAGCCTGACCGCCTCGTCGCGACCGAACAGGTATAGCAGCACGCGCAACGCCTGGCCTCGCTCGGTCCGTAGGTCGGGGTCGCGTGACAGGATGAGCCTCGCGTCGTCGCGGGCTACCTCCAGCAGATCCGAGTGAAACTCGATGCGCGCCACCGGCAACCCATATTGATCCACATGCCCCGCATCCACCACCACGCGATTCTCCTTGCGCGGCAACACCTCGCCATACGGATGCAGCGACACCAGCGCCGGATACCGCGCCTTCACCCGCTTCTTGAAGTCGAGCCCGAACCCGTCAAGCTGTTTCGCGAACGCCGCGTTCGCCTGCGCGCCCGTATTCCACAACTGCATCCCGAACCCGCGCAAATAGTCGCGTTTGCGCCCGTCGCGATGGTTGTAGCGCGGCAGGTACATGTGCTCGCCGCTGATGCCGTCGTCGTTCAGCGCCTT
>CAYUZM010000912.1:0-3073 GCA_964449665.1 uncultured Solibacteraceae bacterium | reverse complement strand
GAGGCGGTTCATTTGAAGAGATCGTGTGAATTGCTCGTTGAGCCTAAGGAACACGAGCCCGAATCAGTCTTGATCGCCACTGATACTTCGACTTTTACCGTGGCTTCGGCGGGCACGTCCATTACCTTGCCATTGGGAAGAAACATTCTTGGAGTCTCGTCGGATTTCGGAGATTCGGCGATTGAATTCGGAGGCTGGCGCACTAATGCGGCGCTAGCTTGCACTGTCCCGCCCTTCTCGATCGAGACTTTTCCGGACAGTTCACCTTTATTCTGTTGAAGTGCACCGCTTCCGGCATAAACGGAGAGGGCGACGATCTTCTTGGCCTGCTTGTTGACTTCCTGTACCTCTGCCCGCACGTAAACGCGATAGGTGCCATGAATGCCCACTCCCTCGCAAGCAGCGAAATTCGGGGACAACCAGTTCCACGTCACACTCTGGGCCGACGCAGGCAGGGCGATCGCGGTGAGAACGGCAGCGCTCAGTAGACGCTTCATGAAGGGCCTCCGTATCGAAATCGAATTATAGCTTAAGCGCAATGGCCAAATTATGTCGCGCGGCTCGGCGTTTCCGTCAAACCTGCCGCGCCAGCCATCGACGGACGGCACGTTGACGCGGTTGCGTGGGTGTTTGAGAAGACGGTCCTGGTATCGCAGTGGTCTGCAGAACCTTGCTGCGATTTGGGTTCTGCTGCTCAGCGGTTGTATCGCTCCGCGGTGCCTATCGACGAACTTTGAGAAGATTTTGACCTCGCCTGCTCGTGCTGGTTGCTACTGGATCGTCGGCAAGCCGACAGCGATCCACATGAGGGAAAATCGCTATACCGCGCTTCTGAACTGTTCCAATCGGAAAACGCGCTACTCGGAAGTTGGCCGCAAGGGTGGTGGTGGTGGCCCTAGAGTAGTTTTGGCCGGCAAAACGGAAGCCGCACTGAGGGTACGCAACCATGCTGAGGGTTAGTCCGCAGGCTCATCGAGACGAAGAACGGAGCGCGGCGGCTTCCCTCGTGCGCTCCTCAAAGTAGCCACCTCGAATCGGTAGCCCCTCATGCCTTGAAAATCCCCGCCCAAGGGCGGAATGCTCACTTGGGGAGAGCGCGATCTCTCCTTATCACGCCGAACCAACACGGGCAGAGACTCGTCGGAGATCAATCGGCATGTTCCGCGCGCTGGTCCTGTAACGATATGACGATTTCGTTCTCCCGTGGAAGTTGACAGTCATGGGGGCTGCTGGTTTTGGGGCTTTGGGGGAATCGCGGTGTCTGGGTTGCAGGTCGGTGGCGATTGCGGTGTTGCGCCCGGACCAGTCGCCAGGCAGTTGATGTGAGTCCTGCCGGAGAGTCAGCCCTGGTGCAACCAAGGGCACTGCCCGACCCCTTCGCTGCGCTCCCATGTTGGCCCGTTGGAGTCGGTCCGTCTCCCCGGCCCTTCCGTGTTCACAAGGCTGGCAATGGTGCCAGTCGGAACTTAAACGAAAGGACCACACCATGACTAACGCAACCAAGAAAGCCACCGCACAGCCCCCCGTCGCCAAGCTCCGCATCGGCCTCATGACGGCCAGCATCTGGCAGCGAAAGACCGAAACCGCCATCTTTCACTCCGTCACCTTCGAGCGGCGCTACCGCGATGCCCAAGGGACCTGGCAGACCACTCACAGCTACGACGCTGGCGACCTCCTCGTCCTCGCCAAGCTCGCCGAGCAGGCGCACACCCGCATCACCCAGCTTGCAGGCGAAGCGGAATGACTCCCCGGTCAGGAAGGGGCGGCCTCACCGCCGCCTCTTCCACTCAATCGACCTGAGAGTAGAACACTCGACTCCCGCAGCTTCCCGCGCGGTCAGCATGGTCGAACTGTTCTTTCCTTCCAATCCAATTCTCATGAACCGTCCTCGCCATCAAGGGATCGCTTCGCTCGACCTTCGGTACGCCCTTGACGGCTGCGGGCGTTTCACGGCGGAATCCACGGAGGAAGGAAAGAACAGGCATGGGCGGTTGCGAATTGCGTGCCCTCGTTTCAGATGCCAAGGGATATTTCGCCGCTCGCCCAGTGCGACCGCTGTTCTTCGTGTGCTTGGCTCACTCCCGCTCGCGCGTTCCCTCCGTCTGGCGCTGGCGTTCCACGTACTCCCGCCAGATCGCCTCGCCGATTCCGGTGGCGACGCCGAAACCGGCAATCGCCGACCAGCGCGCACCGGGTGCCTTCATACGATCCGCCGCAAGAATGCCTGCCAGCATTCCACCGACGTGGACCGCTCCCAGCATCACCGAACCGCGTGAGAAGGCGCTGAACGGATGCCGCCGCCGATGGGCGATTCGCTGTTGGTGTGAAGAATATCCAGTATTGGGATCGGTCATGTCACCTCCCGTCGATTGAAGTTGCATCCGCAGGCGTTGGCGTGGGCAGTCGGTTCTTTTCCCGCAAGGCCACGAACCAGCGCGGCGGTTTCCCCTTGCCCACAACGTAGGACTGTCCGGGTTCAGTTGGATTGACGTAGCAATCGCCGGCCTTCAGCATCGTCCTGTTCGCCTTCGGTTTGCGACCCGCGTCGAATTTCACATTGAGCTGCACGGATGCCGCCAGTTGCCGAATCTGCTCCATCGCGTCGGCCTTGCGCTTCTCGGCTCGCGTGTGCAGAAGCTCCTGCGCCGAGTGGATGATCTGGGCTAATTCCGGGTCGGTCAGTTTGTGTAGGGTGTCAACGTTCATACGGTTTCCTCCTCTGGTTTTTCAAAATGGATATGTTCGACATGCGCGGAGTCCTCGGGCTTCAGCCCCTCCTCCGCCGCGTTTCCCTCCTGAATAAATCGTGCGCGATGTCGCCGCAGCAATTCATACAGCGGTAGCAACCTTCGCCCTTCGATCACGACGATGTTGGCGGCGAAGGCAAGCGTGAGGCGATCCTCGGGCTTGAAATACACCTTCATCAGCGTGCCGTAGGCCAGGGCGCAACGCGCACCGTCTTTAAGCCGGATATCGAGCATCAGATCGTCTTCGCTGTTGGGGCGCGAGCTGCTGAACGATTCACGCACGGCACCTTCGTCCTCCGGCGGGTCGCGCGGCGATTGCCCGCCCC
>CAYUZM010000911.1:0-3078 GCA_964449665.1 uncultured Solibacteraceae bacterium | reverse complement strand
GCCAATGGGCGCGATGTACTGGTTACAGCGCACTGCTCCCAGTATCACCTCGTTCACGATGTTCGACCCGATCACCTTCACGTAGTTGAGTGTCGCCGACCAGTTCTTGAGAGGCGTCCCCGTGCCGGTGTCCGTTCCGTCGGATGAGAGAAACGGGCTGATGGGAATATTCGCCGCGCCCGCGCCCACCGGCACGTTTCCTGGGGTGAGCAGCAGCGTATCGTCGTAGCTGTATTTGAAGAAGACGCGGTCGCTCTGGCCCAGATTGTGGTCGAGCCGGACGTCGAACTGATCGGTGCGCTGCGAAACCGTCGGGTTGAAGACGAAGTTGCGCGTTGCTGCGGAGTTCGTGGGATCGGGCAGAAGGCTTGTGACCTTCAGAGCCGCTGGATCCAGCCGCCCAATAGGAATGCGGTTCCCGGCAAACGGCTGCCGCTGTCCACTCACGACGGTCGTTGGATCGAAGATCGTCGTGCCCAGTTGGGAAAAGTCTCCCGAGCTAATCCACTGCCGCTGCGCCAGGCTCGGGATGGTCGAAATAACGGTACGCGGTTGGCGCACGCGGATGCCTTGGTAGTCTCCGAAAAAGAACGTTTTGTCTTTGCGGATCGGCCCGCCGACGGTGCCGCCGAACTCATTCCGCCGAAATGCCGGCTTGGCCGCCCCGAGCCGGTTGTTGAAGAAGGTGTTGGCGTCCAGTTTGTCGTTACGCAAGAATTCATAGAGGCTTCCGTGCAACTGATTCGTGCCGGACTTGGTTTGCACGATTGTGATCGCGCCGGCCGCCGCGCCGTATTCGGCTGAGTAGTTGCTTGTCATCATGCGAACTTCCTGAATCGAGTCGACCGTGGGCACCATGATCAACGTCGACAGCCACAAGCTGCGATTTACAACGCCGTCGATCAGATAAGTGTTGTTCTGTGCGCTCGATCCATTCACGGAGATGTTGACGTCGCCGCGCATGGCGTATTGGGATGTCGACAGGTTCCCACTCGATCCTGTGTATGCGCCAGGACTCAGTTTGAGAAGAGCAGTGAACGTGCGGCCATTGAGCGGCATCTCCACCATTTGTTGATTGGTGACCAGCGAGGATACCGCCGCCGTTTGTGATTGCAGCAGCGGGGCTGTCTCTCGCACTTCGATCGTCTCCTGCACGCTGCCGACTTGCATTGCCAGGTCCACGGTGAGGGTGTCTGCCGCCGTCAGTTGGAGGCCGCTTCGCACGAGCTTTTGGAAGCCCTGCATTTCGACGGTCAACGTGTAGCTGCCTGTGGGCACCGACGTCGCCACGTATTGCCCCGACACACCCGCTTCAACGACGCGCGTGAAGCGAGTTCCCTCGTTAACCAGTGTCACCTTGGCGCCAACCACCGCAGCGCCTCCCTGATCGGTAACCGTGCCAACGATTGAGCCGCTCTGCACTTGAGAATAGGCGGCGGATGCAAACAAAGCGAGAAATGCAACGAAGCGTTTCATATTGCATGAAGTTTATACCAGAACGTCATCATTGGGCTCTCACGTGCACGTGGTCCTGGTACTTCCGCCTCGCTCTGTTTGCACTAGTCGCTTTCATTTCACGCCCAACGGGCGCATGATCGGTTGTGCGTCTTTGAGGACTCTGTATGAAACCACTTCTGACGGTGATCACAGTTGCGATGTTGCTCAGTTCGCCGCTAGCGGCGGCGCCGATCTCATTTTGGGCGGACTTGTCAGGCCCCAACGAGAATCCACCCAACGCATCCCCTGGCACTGGGGTTGTAAAGGTAACCATCGACCCTGTTGCCCATACCTTGTGGGTCCAGGCATATTTCTCCGGCCTGGTGGCCCCCACGGTCGCCGCGCATATTCACTGTTGCGTGGACGCACCGGGTAACGTCGGCGTTGCGACGCAGACCCCAAGCTTTGTTGGGTTCCCCCTAGTTCTTTGACCGCTTGAAGGAGTTCTTTTTATAACCGAACTTCCGACGGGCGGCTTTCCGGTCAAACTGCCAGTTGATCTTGGTACGACTGCGATTGATCTGGCGATTCCATGAGCGGGTCTGATGACGGAGTTCGGCCAGGCTTGGAATCCTCCGCTTACCGAGACACTGCCGCGAGAAGATCCCGATTTCAATCTCGGCCTGATTGAGCCAACTGCCGTGCTTGGGCGTATAGTGGACGGTGAACCGATCCCAGCTCTCGAGATCGACTTTCTCGCCGTAGGTGGCGATCAAGGATTTACGGCGATGAGTATTCAGATTGTCCATGACCAGATGAATGGTCTTGGCTTGGCGATACTCCATGGCCAGATGAAACAGCACTTGGGCAAATTCAAAAGCCGATCGATTGGCGGTCGGGAAAGTAAAATGCCGGCCGGCTTTGGGCTCTACCGCGCAGAAAACGTTGGCGGTCCCGCGACGTTCGTACTCGCTGTCCTGGCGAGCCTCCCGGCCCGGTTCCGCGGCGCTGGCGGGTCGAACGTCAGCATGTAGCGTGACGGGCTTTTCATCCAGGCAAACTACCGGCTGCGCGGGGTCGTATGGTTGTTCATACGTCTCCAGCACGTCCTCCATCTTGGCGACGTATTCGGCGTTGAGTTCGGGCACGCACCACATTTTTTTCCCGCCACGGCTTGAGGTCGTGGTCGAGAAGCAGTACACGAATGGTTTCCCGCCCTACCCGCGGCACCAGTTTTCGCTTGACGGCTTCTTCGGCCACCAAACGGACGGTCCAGCGGGCGCGGCCAGCCGGAGGATCGCTGCACACCATGGCGATAATTCTCTGGCGCTCGCTCTCCTCTAACAAGTCGGCTGCCCCGGGCCGCTCCTTCTCATACAAAGCCCGGTCCAGACCTCCCTCCAGATACCGATGACCGATTCTTCGGATCGCTTGCGGGGTCAACGGCACCACTTTGGCCACCTGCGGGGCGCTCACCCCGCTGCCTAACTGCCGCAGCGCCAAGGCTCGCAGGACTACCCGGACCTGTTGCACCCCGCCCTTCAATAGCTCCCGCAACTCAGCGCGGTCTTTCGTAGTTACCTTGATGGGTATGGCTCGCCCCGCCCTGCGCATCGAAGTCACGCCGAAGGACCAGAAAGA
>CAYUZM010000910.1:0-3082 GCA_964449665.1 uncultured Solibacteraceae bacterium | reverse complement strand
GACGATCCGCCCGTGGCATCAGGCGGGCGCGGTGGTCTCTCTGCGCGAGTTCACCAACAACGCCTACAACCAGCACCACGGCATTCAGCCCACCGAGCGATTCGGCGCGGACAAGGACCCCGACGGAGACGGCTTCACCAATGAGATGACGAATGGCGATGTCACGGCGGCGTCTCTGTATCAGGCCGCGATGGCCGCGCCGGGACGTGTGATTCCCAACGTGCCGGAGATCGAAGCCGCCGTGCTGCGCGGCGAAAAGCTGTTTGCCTCAACGGGCTGCGCGAGCTGCCATACACCCGCGCTGCGGCTTGGCTATGGCGGCCATCTGTTCACCGAACCGGGCCCGTACAATCCGCCCGGCAACGCCACGCCCGCCGATACGCCGCCGGTAACGATCGATCTCAACTCAACGCAACTGCCGATGCCCCGCCTGCGCATGGAACCGTTTTCCGGAACGATTGACGTGCCCGCTTACACCGACATGAAGCTGCACAATATGTGCGGCGGGGCGGGCTGGCTGGACGAACCCGAAGTGCTCAACATGCAGCAACCGGCCGGTTCGCCCGGCTTCTTCGCCGGCAACTGCCGGTTCCTGACCAAGCGCCTTTGGGACGCCGCCAATTCGCCGCCCTACATGCACCACGGATTCTGCACCACGATGCGGGGGGCGATTCAGGCGCACGGAGGGGAAGGGCTGGCGTCGCGCAACCAGTTTCTCGCGCTGCCCCCCGCCGATCAGGACGCGATTATCGAGTTTCTCAAGACGTTTCAGGTGCTGCCGCCGGGAACGCCGCACCTGACCGTGGACGAGAATTTCCAGCAGAAGGCGTGGCCGCCGATTCCGGACAATCAGCTCTGATATTGAATCCGCGCGTACCGGCGGCCAACGAAGTCCTTGAACGCTAGTTCATGCCCGCCAACCCCACCAACAACCGCTCCGCGCTTTCGAGCATGGCCGCGGGATCGCCCGAGGCAAGGGGGACGCGTAACACGCCGGCCGGGGTGAACGACGCGCCTTGAGTGGCGCGCACGACCTCCATCAAGCGCATCGGGTCCACTTGCGAACCGGGATGGAACTTCACGTTCAACGCCCCACCGCGGCGGTCGATTGTTTCGATGGCGAGCTTTTCGGCGCCGCTCTTCAACACGGCGAACCGCAGCAGCAGACGCAGCGAATCGGGCGGGGCGCCATAGCGGTCTTCCAACTCCTCCAGAATTCCTCGCGCCTCTTCTTCGGTCGCCGCGCCGGCAATGCGCTTGTAGGTGCGCAGGCGTTGAATCTCGTCGCTGATGTAGGTATTGGGAATTCGCAAATCGAGCCCCAGGTTCAAGGTGGCGTGGATTTCCGGGGCGACGGTTTCGCCACGCAGTTCCTGCATCGTCTGTTCGAGCAGCTTGAGGTACATGTCGTAGCCGACGGCTTCAATGTGACCGTGCTGTTCGCCGCCCAACAGGTTGCCCGCGCCGCGCAGTTCCAGATCGAGGGCGGCAATCTTGAAGCCCGCGCCAAGATCGGAGAATTCGCGCAGGGCCGCCAAACGCTTGCGGGCGACATCGGAGACTTCAGCATCCTCGGGCACGAGCAAGTACGCATAGGCGCGCCGGTTCGAACGCCCGACGCGGCCGCGCAATTGATACAGCTCACTCAGCCCGTGCCGTTCGGCGTGCTCGATGATGATGGTGTTTGCGAGCGGGATGTCGAGGCCGTTTTCGATGATCGTCGTCGAGATGAGCATGTCGAACTCGTGTTTCATGAATCCGAGCATGACGCGCTCGAGTTCGCTTTCGCCCATCTGGCCATGCCCGACGCCGATGCGGCACTCCGGCACGAGTTCCTGCAGCCAGCTTGCGCGCATCCAAATGGAATCGACGCGGTTGTGCAGGAAGTAGATCTGGCCGCCACGCGCCAGTTCCTGCTCGATGGCGGTCTTCACCAGCTCGGGATGAAAATGGGCCACTACGGTGTGGATGGACAAGCGGTCTTTGGGAGGCGTTTCGATGACGCTCAGGTCGCGCAGTCCGAGCATGGACATGTGCAGGGTTCTAGGAATGGGCGTGGCACTCATGGTCAGCACGTCGAGGTTCTTGCGCATCTGTTTCAGACGCTCTTTGTGCCGCACGCCGAAGCGCTGCTCTTCATCGACAATCAGCAGCCCGAGATCCTTGAACACGACGTCGGCAGAGAACAAGCGGTGCGTGCCGACGAGAATGTCCACCTTGCCTTCGGCCACGTCTTCCAGGACGGCCTTGATCTCTTTGGCCGTGCGGAAGCGGCTCACCATCTCCACGCGCACGGGGAATGGGGCGAACCGGCGCTTCAAGGTTTCGTAGTGCTGGAAGCAGAGCACGGTGGTGGGCGTGAGCACGGCGACCTGTTTGCCGTCGCCCAACGCCTTGAACGCGGCGCGCATGGCCACTTCCGTTTTGCCATAGCCGACGTCGCCGCACAGCAGGCGGTCCATCGGCTGTTCGCTTTCCATGTCGCGCTTGATGTCCTTGACGGCGGCGACCTGATCCTTTGTGGCCGTGTAGTCGAAGGCGTCCTCGAATTCGCGCTGCCAGTTAGAGTCGGGCGAGAAGGAGAAGCCTTCGGCCATGCGGCGCTCGGCGTAGAGCTTCAACAGCTCTTCGGCCATGTCGCGCATGCGGGCTTTGACGCGCGACTTTGTTTTCTGCCAAGTGGCGCCGCCGAGCTTATCCATGGCGGGGGGCTTTTCGGCCGCGCCGCGATAGGGCTCAATGAGGTCGAGCCGTTCGAGCGGAACGTAGAGCTTGGAGCCGCCGGCGTACTCCAACAACAAGAAGTCGCCCTTTTGTTCTCCCTGCGCGAGTTCCTTCACGCCGACAAACTGGCCGATGCCGTGGGTTGCGTGCACGACGTAGTCGCCCGGCTTCAGGTCCGCGAGGTCGGCGGCGAAGGCTCCCATTTCGCCGATGCGGGCCGGAGGGCGCGCAACCAGTTCCGAGGTATCGAACAGATCTTCGGAACCGAACAAAGCCAGTTGCGAATCGGACAGCATGACGCCGCGGCGGACGGTGCCCCGCGCCAGGAAGAGGCTGGCTGACGAACCGGCCATGAACT
>CAYUZM010000909.1:0-3085 GCA_964449665.1 uncultured Solibacteraceae bacterium | reverse complement strand
GCAGGCAAACCTGCCACGGAATACGCAGTTGGCGGTGCGCGTAACGTTCTAGGTAGCGGCATGCATGGTGTGTCCGGGCCGCTCCATCAGAGCGTGTAGCAGATGGAGCGCGCCCGGCAGCGCCAGAACGGCGGCCACGGGCCAGCTAGCAAAATCGACCAGAAGCCAGAACCCGGCGAGGGCGGCAAGGGAAAGCGCCGCGGTGCGCAGTTCGTGGTGGAGCGCGAACACGGGAGCGCAGCAGGCGATGGTGATCAGGACGATTCCCAACCATTCGCGCGGCGTCGCGGGCGCGCCGGAGTGGGGTACGAACAGTTCACCAAGGAAAAAGATGACGAAGACGCCGGCCAAAGCGTAGGAGACGGCGTGAGCGAGGAATCCGAGCGTGCGAAGGAATGCGCGATACATACGGACCTCCTGATTCCATTGCATGCCCGGTGAAGTAGGTTGTCAAGGCGTGGTGCCCAGGAAGCGCCGGTTGCCAGTGCCGGTGAGCGCCGGATTCGCGCCCAGGGAGCGCCGGTTTGATAGAGTGGCAGATTCTCCCACAGGAGGTTTGACTCATGAACAGATACGCACGGATGACGATGGCGGCGGGCGTGCTGACCGCTGCCGCAATGGTTTGGACGGCAGGCGCCGCGGAAGACGCGCCGAAGAAAGCTCCCAATTTCCGAACTTCGCCGACCGGATATAACGATACGCCGGTGCTTCCCGGACAGAAGTGGAAGGTGCACGACATCGACCGGCCGAAGCCTGTGGTGGTAACGCCGGGTGCGAAGCCAGGCGATCCGCCGTCGGACGCTATCGTGCTGTTTGATGGGAAGGATCTTTCGAAGTGGGAGATTCCGGCGCCGCCTGCGAATTCCAAGAAGGCCGCCGACCCGAACCGTCCGAAGTCGTGGACGTTGGGCAAGGGGTATTTCGAAGTCGCGGCGGGCGCGGGCACGATCCGGACCAAGGAAAAGTTCGGCGATATGCAGTTGCACATTGAGTGGGCCTCGACGCCGATGATCTACGGCGATAGCCAGTGGCGCGGCAACAGCGGCATTCTGATCATGGAGCGGTATGAGATTCAGGTGCTGGACAGCTACAATAATCCGACCTACGCCGATGGGCAGGCGGGGGCGATCTACGGGCAATGGCCGCCGCTGGTGAACGCGGTGCGGAAACGCGGCGAGTGGAACGCCTACGACATCGTGTTTGAAGCGCCGAAGTTCGAAGGCGGTAAGCTCGTGAAGCCCGCGTATGAGACGGTGTTTCTGAACGGCGTGCTGCTGCACAACCGCAAAGAGGTGATTGGCGAGATGGCACACCGCGTGGTGGGCACCTATAAGGGACATGCACCGGAGGAGTCGCTGGCGCTGCAGGACCACGGCGTGCCGGTGCAGTATCGCAACGTATGGGTGCGCCGGCTGAAAGGCTACGACCAGCCGTAATGAAACCATTGCGAGTGCGCGTGCACGCGCGCGACAACGTAGCGATCATCGTGAACCCGGAGGGATTGCCGGCGGGCACGGAATTTGAAGATGGGTTGCGGCTGCGGGAGGCGATTCCGCAGTCGCACAAAGTGGCGCTGAGCGATGTGGGAACAGGCGAGCCGGTGGTGCGCTATGGCGAGGTGATCGGCCTGGCGACGCGCGACATTGCGCAAGGCGATTGGGTTCGCGAGGACATGTTGCAGTTGCCGCTGCCGCCGCCGCTTTCCGAGTTGGCGCTGGCAACGGCGACGCCCGCGCCTCTACCGCCGCTGGAAGGCTACTCGTTCAGCGGGTACCGGAACGCCGACGGGAGCGTGGGGACGAAGAACGTTCTCGGCATCACGACGACGGTGCAGTGCGTGGCCCCGACGGTGGAGTTTGCAGTGCGGCGGATCAAGGCGGAGTTACTGCCGCACTACGCAAACGTGGACGACGTGGTGGCGATCACGCACACCTATGGCTGCGGTGTGGCGATTGACGCGCCCGGCGCGGCGGTGCCGATCCGCACGATTCGCAACATCAGCACGCATCCGAATTTGGGCGGATGGCCGCTGGTGGTGAGTCTGGGATGCGAGAAGATGCAGCCGCAGCGGCTATTCCCCGCCCCGGGCGGCGCGGTGCTGCCCGTGCTCGAAGGCGAACCGCATGTGGTGCGGATGCAGGATCTGGAGTTGAAGGGCTTCGGCAGCATTGTCGGTTCGATCATGCGATTTGCCGAGCAACGGTTGGAGGAACTGAACCGGCGCGCGCGCGTGGAGTGCCCGGCGAGCGAACTGGTGGTGGGCGTGCAGTGCGGGGGGAGCGATGCGTTTTCGGGCGTGACGTGCAATCCGGCGGTGGGCTACGCGGCGGATCTGTTGGTGCGGGCCGGCGCGACGATCATGTTCAGCGAAGTGACCGAGGTGCGCGACGCGGTTCACCTGTTGACGCCGCGGGCGGCCACTCCGGATGTGGCGCGGGCGCTCATTCGCGAGATGCAGTGGTACGACGATTACCTGGCGCGGGGCTCGGCCGACAGGAGTGCCAATCCGACGCCGGGGAACAAGCGCGGTGGGTTGTCCAACGTGGTAGAGAAGGCGTTGGGGAGCGTGGCGAAGGCGGGCACGTCGGCACTGGCGGCGGTGAGTGCGCCGGGCGAGCGCGTGACGGCGAAGGGACTCGTGTTCGCGGCGACGCCGGCGAGCGATTTCATCTGCGGCACCGAGCAACTGGCGGCGGGGATGAACCTGCACATATTCACCACGGGCGAGGGTTCGCCGTATGGGTTGGCGCTGGCTCCGGTGATCAAAGTGAGTTCGCGCACGGCGCTGGCCGAACGCTGGCACGATTTGATCGATGTCGATGCGGGGCGCGTAGCGACCGGCGATGCCACGATCGAGGACGTGGGCTGGGAACTGTTCCGCTTAATGTTGGACGTGGCCAGCGGGCGCAAGAAGACGTGGGCCGACCATTGGGGATTGCACAACGCGTTGGCACCGTTCAATCCGGGCCCGGTCACGTAGCGTCATCGCTTGCAGGGCGGTACTGGAGATACCAGAACCGCAGCGGCCGGTTTGCATTCGCGAAACGGTTTCGTTACTGTTAGAGAGAATAAGCAGTTTGGATGG
>CAYUZM010000908.1:0-3092 GCA_964449665.1 uncultured Solibacteraceae bacterium | reverse complement strand
AGCGCTGCGCCACAGTCTGCCCCTGCCGCGCCGAAGGCCAAGGGTGCGGCCAAGAAGGCGTCCGCCGCCAAGAAGCCCGCACAGGCCAAACAGGGCGCAAGCACCGCCCGAGAGGGCAGCAAGAAGGCCTCCGTGCTCGACCTCCTGCGCCGCAAGCAGGGCGCAACCCTCGCCGAGATCATGAAGGCCACCGGCTGGCAGGCGCACAGCGTACGAGGATTCATCAGCGGCGCGCTCGGGACCAAGATGGGCCTCACCGTCGACTCGACTAAGCGGGAGGACGGCGAGCGCGTCTACTCGATCGCCAAGTAATCGCATTCGCCACACAGGTGCTGCCCGCCCGGCTTCGGCTGAGGCGGGCTTCTCCGTTTGAAGCGGCTCAGCCATGCAAGTCGTAGCGATCAGAGTTTGGCACACCCGATTCTCGCTAACGTTCGAGCCGAGACAGGCGGGCTAGAGTTTTCATCGCCCGGTTGGCCATATGTGATCATGAGGCTCATGCGACTTGCTCTCCTCGCTTTTCTGCTGTGCGCCATTGCCACCGGCCAGTGGGATCGCTTTCGGGGGCCAAACGGAACAGGAGTCTCGGATAGCGGCGGTCTTCCTTCAGAATTTGGTACACAGACGACTGTTGTTTGGCGGGTGACACTCGCCCCGGGCCACTCCTCCCCAATCATCAGCAATGGACGGATTTATCTCACGATGGTTGAAGGCGATCATCTCTACACGACCTGCTTGGACGCTCGCGTCGGACGACTCTTGTGGAAGAAGGAAGCCCCTCGTCCGCGCCGTGAACAGTTGCACTCCCTGAACAACGCGGCGGCGCCGACCCCAGCCGCTGATGGCGAAAGCGTTTATGTGTTTTTCCCGGACTTCGGTTTGTTGAGCTACACGAATGACGGCCAGGAGAGGTGGCGTTTGGCTATGGGGCCGTTCAACAACGTCTACGGCATTGGGGCTTCCCCCATTCTGGTTGACGACGTAGTGGTCATTGTCATCGACCAGGACAAAAAATCGTTCGTAGCGGCCGTCGGCAAGAATGATGGCAAAGTCCGCTGGCAAAAGCCGCGGCCGGAAGCCTTGAGCGGATCGTCGACCCCAGTCATCGTCGAGCGCCCGGGAAGACCCTCGCTTATCCTTGCGCCGGGGAGTTTCCGCATGGATGTTTACTCGGCTCGTGATGGCGAAGTGGAATGGTGGGTGCGAGGGCTGCCGAGCGAGATGAAAGCCGTGCCGGTGGTAATGGGCGATCTGGTTTACATCGCCGGCTTCAATACTCCGGAAAATGATGCAGGCAAGCAACTCGCGCTTCCATCTTGGCGGGAACTGCTCTTGCGGGACGATTCAAACAAGGATGGGGCTATCCAGAAGCAGGAAGTCTCAGAGGAGAGAACGAAACGATATTGGAATTTCATCGATACGGATGCTACGGGCGCGATCGAGGAGAGCGAGTGGAATTTGCACCTGGCCGTAATGGCGGCGCAGAACGGATTGTATGTATTCCGGATGGGTTCGCGGGGCGACGAAACATCCAAATTGGCTTGGAAGTACCAGCGTTCCGCCCCGCAATTGCCTTCGCCGGTAGTTTATCGCGGCGTGGTGTACATGCTGAACGACACGGGTGTGCTGACGACGCTTGATACATCGACCGGTCATATGCTCGCCCAGAGGCGGCTGCGTGGCGAGTCGTCGAACTACTATGCTTCGCCTGTGGCTGGAGATGGCAAGATCTTCATCGCTTCGCACAAAGGCGTGATCGCAGTATTGAAAGCGGGCGGGCAGCAGGAATTACTGGCCGCGAACGCACTCGATGAAGATATTTTCGCTACACCGGCGATTGCGAACGGGAGGCTCTACGTCCGAACCGTTTCAGCACTGTACTGTTTCGGCGTTCGATAGATTGCCTTTGGCGCTGAGTTGCGAAGTTTGAGCCGTTGCAGATCAACCGGTGGCCGATCGGGAAAGCCGGAGCGGGACGAATGGATAGAACTCGCGAATTGTGCGCTCCGGAATAATCTCCCTTGATGCCACCGATTCATGGCGCCGGTGCCGTGGCGCTTAGGAGACCCACTCCGCATGCGTGACGCACCGTATTCCCTCACTCAGTTTGTCATGGTGAGGCCCGTTCCATTCAGGTACGACATTCTTGACGCTTTGGGGTACGTGCGCTGAAGCAGGCTCTCATGAGGTTGTGCGGCAACCGTGCGGTTCGCAAGCGCCGCCGAAATCGCTTTGACGTTAACGCTAACCCTAGTTAGAGTAGACGGGAAGGATTTTCAGTCACGCATTGCGATGCGGGGGCGTTGTGAGGACCGCGCCCCTTGGATGAAGCCATGGAAATTAGACACAATGTGCGGATAGCCGCGATCGCGATGATGCTGCCCGCGGCCTGGGCGCAGGTCAGTGTGTCGAGTCCGAACGGCGGCGTGGAATTCCGTCTTTGGGCGTCCGAAAACGGCGCGTTGGAATACCTGGTGAATTTCAAGGGCAAGCCAGCGATTGAGGCGTCCAAGCTCGCCATCTCCGTGGATGGCGTGAACCTGGCCCAGGGAGCGCGGCTGGGTATGGCGGAACGCTACGAAGTGAATGAGAGGTACCCGTGGTTCGGCGGACATTCTGAGGCCGTCGACAAATGCAACGGGGCGCGAGTGAGCGTGGCCGGCGCAACCGGCAAGCTTTCCTACACATTGGAGATTCGCGCCTACGACGACGGTGTTGCCTTCCGCCACCTAGTGCCGGTGGAGGGCGCCCACACGCCGGACGAGGCGACGTCGTTCCACGTTCCGCAGAACAGCGTGCTCTGGTTCCAAGATCTGGAGGACCACTATGAGGGGCCACATATGCGGAAGGGCCTGCGGGCGATTCCCAGCGGCGCGTGGATAGCCCCGCCGGTAACAATTCAGTTGCCTGAGGGCCGCGGTTACGCGGCTATCACGGAGGGAGCACTGCAAAACTATAGCGGCATGGTGCTGCAGGCTGACGGCGAAGGGAGCCTGTGGACGAGATTGGGCCACTCGGTGCCGCCATCTTATCCGTTCCGGCTGCGTTATCCAGATGACGTGGAGCGTCTCAAGAAGCCGGCGATCGTAATG
>CAYUZM010000907.1:0-3093 GCA_964449665.1 uncultured Solibacteraceae bacterium | reverse complement strand
CGAAGTTCGAGACGCGCTCGACCGGTGGCCGGCGTCGTCCGACGGGGTCCGCACCGGGACGCCCGAGGACGATGGTATGTACGCACAGATGTTGGATCGAACCGCCCTGAATTCCGCCCCGATCGAGGAGCTGCTTCGCGAACGCCAGGCCGTGGAACTGTCGTTCGCCCGCGCCCGCAAACTGCTGTTTGTCGGCAAACTGCGCGTCCGCGATGCCCATGTGGCCAAGCAACTGGCGGACGAACTGGGCAAGCTGCGGGATCATATCGCCCTGCTGTTTGCACTGGACAACTCCGACGACGCTGTGGAAATGGCTTCGACCAGTCCGCACCTGGCGCTGGAAGCTGAGTTGCTCTGCCTGGAGCGCGACGAGCTGTTCCTGGTCGCCGATCTCTGACCGAGCAGGTGCGCCTGCCAACCTGGATCGGTGACGCCCACGCCGGAGGAGATCGACGCGGACCGGCTCCGCGACGCCCTGGCCGTGCTCGAGGCGCTGGTGGCCGATCGCGAGCCGCTCGGGCTGCTCGACGACGACGAGCGTCGGCGGCTGCTCAACGCCGCCGGCGACGTGTTCTCACCCGACGTCGACCAGCGCCGGCAGCGGATCAAGGCCCGGCGCCGCCAGGAGAAGGCCGACAAGCTCCGGCGTGACGCCGAGGTGCTCGACAGCACCGGCATCCGCTCGCTGCGGGCCAAGCCCGTCTTCACCACGCCGAACGTCTTCCCGCCCGAGGACCTCGACCTCGGTGCTCTGCCCGAGGCCGGCGTCGACGAGCACGTCGCCGACCGGGACCGCACCGACGGAGCCGAGCGCCACCACTGCTACGTCTGCAAGCGGCGCTACGACGACGTCCACCACTTCTACGACCAGCTGTGCCCGGGGTGCGCGGCGTTCAACCACGCCAAGCGCACCGAGACCGCCGACCTCCGCGGCCAGGTCGCGCTGCTGACCGGTGGGCGGGTGAAGATCGGCTACCAGGCCGGCATCAAGCTGCTGCGGGCGGGCGCCACCCTCGTGGTCACGACCCGGTTCCCCCGCGACGCCGCCGCCCGGTACGTCGCCGAGGCCGACTTCGACCTCTGGGGCGATCGGCTGCGGGTGTACGGCCTCGACCTCCGGCACACCCCCAGCGTCGAAGCCTTGTGCCAGCACCTCACCACCGACCTCGACCGGCTCGACTTCATCATCAACAACGCCTGCCAGACGGTGCGCCGGCCTCCGGAGTTTTACGCGCACATGATGGAGGGCGAGCGGGCGGCGCTGGAGACAATGCCGGCCGAGGCGCGGCGGCTGCTGGGCGTAAATGGCGAGCCGGGCGGCGTGGCCCTGGCGCAGCAGAGTTGGGCGGCGCCGTCGGCGGAGTTGTCGCAAATTCCGCTGCTGGCCGAAGACCTGGTGCGGCAGGAACATCTGTTCCCCGAAGGCCGGCTCGATCAGGATCTGCAGCAGGTGGACCTCCGTGGGCGGAACTCCTGGCGGCTGTTGCTCGCCGAGGTGTCGCCGGTCGAGATGATCGAGGTGCAGTTGATCAACTCCATCGCGCCGTTCATCATCAACGCGCGATTGAAGCCGCTCTTGATGAGGACGGCGGAGCGGGACAAGCACATCGTGAATGTGTCGGCGATGGAAGGCCAGTTTTACGGGCACCGCAAGACGACGCGGCATCCCCACACGAACATGGCCAAAGCGGCGCTGAACATGATGACGCGGACCTCGGCCATGGATTATTTCCAGGACGGCATTCACATGAACAGCGTGGACACGGGTTGGGTAACCGATGAAGACCCTGCGCCGATTGCGGCGCGGAAGGTGGTGGAGCAGCGGTTTCATCCGCCGCTGGACATCGTGGACGGGGCGGCGCGAATTGTCGACCCGATCATCACGGGGTTCAACACCGGTCAGCATGTGTGGGGGCAGTTTTTGAAGGACTACCGGCAGACGGACTGGTAACGCGGCGCGCAAGGCGGGTGCACGCAGGGTAGGTCGCGCGGGGCGGGTTTCGCGCGAGGTGGGTTGCGGGGCGCGTTGCGCGCGGGCGAAGAGCGTGGCGTCGCGCCGCCCGGCAGGATTGTTGCTAAGCTGGCAGAAGAGTGCACATGCGGACTCAGCGGCGAATTAGCATCCGGATTACCGGGCCCGCCTGAGCTCTGCGCATTCGACAGATTCGACTACACAGAGGCCACTGGCGGAAGAGACCGCCGGTGGCCGTTTTGTTTTGAGGGAGGCATGCATGATCACGGTCCAGGATGTCGAGCAGGCGCAGTTGCGGATTCGCGACTCGATTTATGTGAGCCCGTGTGTACGCTCGCAGACGCTGTCGCAGTTGACGGGAGCGTCGCTGTTCCTGAAGCTCGACAACCTGCAAATGACGGGCGCGTTCAAAGAGCGCGGGGCATTGAACAAGCTGATGCTGTTGAGCGAGGCCGAGCGGTCGCGCGGGGTGATTGCCGCGTCGGCGGGAAATCACGCGCAGGCGGTTGCCTATCATGCGGCGCGGCTGGGCGTGCGGGCAACGATCGTAATGCCGTTGATGACGCCGCCGGTGAAGGTGTCGCAGACCAAGGGCCATGGCGCCGACGTGGTGCTGCATGGGGCGAACTACGACGACGCCTATGAAGAGGCGCGGCGGCGGTGCGATGAGGGCGGGCTGACGTTCGTGCATGCCTTCGACGATGACGGGGTCATTGCGGGCCAGGGGACGCTCGGGTTGGAGATGCTGCAGCAGAACCCGATGTTCGACGCGATTGTCGTGCCGATTGGCGGGGGCGGGTTGATCGGGGGCGTGGCGTGCGCGGTGAAGGAGACAAATCCGCGGATACGGGTGGTGGGGGTGCAGACGTCGCGACTGCCGTCGATGAAGCGGGCCGTGGAGGCGGGCGCGCCGGTGCTGCTGGATGCCGCCCAGACGATTGCCGACGGCATTGCCGTGCGCCGGGCGGGCGAGCGGACGCTGCCGCTGGTGCGGAAGTATGTCGACGAGATCGTGACCGTGGACGAGGAGGAGATCGCAAGCGCGATTCTGCTTCTGCCCGAGCGCGAGAAGACGATCGCCCAAGGCGCGGGTGCGGCCGCGCGGGCGGCGATGATGCCTC
>CAYUZM010000906.1:0-3094 GCA_964449665.1 uncultured Solibacteraceae bacterium | reverse complement strand
GGCCCGTGCCCTCGATCCCTCCAGCAAGTCCATCAACACGCCCCTTGGCTTCGGCTACATCTTCGATGGCCAGTACGATAAGGCGCTCGACCTCATGAACGTCCTTGAAAAGGAAGACCCCGAATACAAGGTCATCCGCCTCGTCCGCTCCATGGCTTACTTCGGCAAGAAGGAATACGGCCGCGTCGCCTCGCACGTCGAGCAGATGACCAAGATGCGCGCCTGGATGGCACCTACCGTCGCCATCACCGCCCCCGCCGCCGTCCACCTCGGCAAACCGGAAGTCGCCCGCACCGCGCTCAGGGACCTCCGCAACCCGGAGAACTTCGCCAAACCCGACGCCGTCGTCCTCGCTGGAATTCTTCTCGCGCTCGGCGACGACAAAGAAGGATTCGACCTCCTCAACCAGGCCGTCGCCTCCCGCAGCACTCTCTTGCTCACGCTCCCCGTAAACCCTATCTTCGAGAAACACCGCAGCGACCCGCGCTTCCGCTCGATCCTTGCCAAACTCAACGCCACCAGGTAATCCACGCCAGGTAATCCAAGTGCGGCAGGCCTCCCGGCGTGTCGGCTTATCCACGCAACGCCCCCCCAGTCCGTCGGCTCATCCGCGCCCATAGAAGTCTACCCGTAACTAAAATCGGTTCTGGTCTACGGAAACACGAAATCAGCGCAACTGGCGGTCCATTTCGCCGGCAAGGGCCTTTTTAGCGCAAGGGTGTAGCCTTCCTGCCCTCGCGAACGCCTCACCTAGTAACAATTGGGTGAAGTGTAGGACAATCTGAATTCCTGTGAAACGACTTATTTCATTTTTCGTTGTCGGTGCGATCCTCGCGTTCGGTGGCTACCGTGTCTGGCAAGCCGTTGAAAACAAAAAACTTGCCGAAGGCAAACAAGGCGCGAAAAAGGGCGCCGTGCGCATCGTCAGCGTGGGTGCCGAACTGGCCCGTGCCGGGCAGGTCCGCGAAGAAATCCTGATCACCGGCTCGCTCAAGCCCAAGGAACAAGTCGACGTCACCTCGAAAGCCACCGGCCGCGTCGAAAAACTCACCTTCTACATCGGCGACCCCGTAAAGCGCGGCCAAGTCATCGCCGTCATCGAAGACTCCGAACTGCAACAGCAGGTCCGCCGCGCCACCGCCTCCATCGCCGTCGTCACCGCCACGCTCGCCCAGCGCCGCGCCGAACTCGCCAATGCCAGGGCCGATCTCGAACGCGCCCGGCAGTTGAGCGAAGCGGGCCTCATTCCCCGCCAGGAGTACGAAACCAAACGCACCAGCTTCCAAGTCGTGCAGGCGCAGATTCAGTTAACCGAGGCCCAGGGCGATCAGGCGCAGGCCGAACTGAGCGAGTTGAAGATCCGTCTGGAACAAACGCGCATTGTGGCTCCCATGGACGGCCTCATCGCCGAACGCTTCGTCGACGAGGGTGCCGTCGTCAGCCCATCCACGCCCATCGTGCGGCTCGTCAACCTCTCCACCATGGTCACGCGCGCCAACGTGCCTGAACGCGAGGTCTCAAAGCTCCGCGTCGGAAACAAAGCCACCGTGCGTGTAGACGCCTTCGGCAATCAGGTCTTCGAGGGCAAGGTCACCCGCGTCAGCCCCGTGCTCGATGCCGCCACCCGCAGCGCCCTGGTCGAAGTGGAAATTCAAAACCGCAACATCGGACTGAAAGCCGAAATGTTCGCCCGCGTCACGCTCGATCTGGCCAACTTCCGCCCCGCCGTGCTGGTCCCTCGCGAAGCCCTCGTCTATCGCGGCCAGCAGCCTGGCGTCTACATGCTGGGCGCAGACAACAAGCCCGTGTTCCGCGAGATCGAACCCGGCGTCCTCCAGGGAGACGACGTCGAGATTCTGGCGAACTTGCAGGCCGGAACCCGCGTTGTCACCAAGGGCGCAACTATGATCACCGACGGCGTCCAGGTGCGGGTTGCCGGCGAAAAACGCAAGACATCTTAGGGGAGGCGAGGCAGAGTCGATGAGTTTACCCGAATTCTCAATCAAGCGGCCGGTTACCATCCTGATGGCGTGCCTGATGGCGATTCTGCTCGGCGCGATCGCCTTCGTGCGGCTACCTGTGGACCTCATGCCGGAAATGGTCTACCCCACCCTGAGCGTACGCGCTGAATATCCCGGCGTCGCCCCGGAAGAGATGGAAAACCTCGTCGCGCGTCCGCTCGAAGAGGCCTTCAGCGCCGCACCGGGCGTTGAGAAAATATCCTCCAACTCGACCGAAGGCAACACGAGCGTGCGCATCTCCTTCGTCCACGGCACCAATCTCGATGAAGCGGCCAACGAACTGCGCATCCGCCTCGACCGCCGCCGCTCCGCCTTGCCCGTCGATATGACGCCGCCCGTCATGTACAAGTACGACGTCTCGCAGTTCCCCATTATGTTCCTCACCGTCGCCTCCACCGACATGGACCAGAAGGAACTCCGTAGGTTCGTCGAAAAGCAACTGCAATACCGCTTGGAACGCGTCCCCGGCGTCGCGCAATTCACCATCCGGGGCGGCCTCCGCCGCGAAATTCACGTCGATCTCGATCTGCAAAAGCTCCGCTCGCTCGGCCTGCCCGTGGCCAGCGTCGTCCAGGTCGTGCGCCAGGAAAACCTCAACCGTCCCGTCGGCCCCGTTCAGGAAGGCAAGTTCGAAGTCCTCCTCCGCACGCAGGGCGAATACCGCAACCTCGACGAGATCCGCAATCTCGTGGTCACCACCCGCGGCGGCGTCCCCGTCTACATGCGCGACATCGCCACCGTCGAAGACTCGCACGAAGAGCTGCGCCAGTTGGTCAGCGTGAATGGAAACGCCGCCGTGCGCCTGTTCGTGAACAAACAGTCGGGATCGAACACCGTCGAGGTGAGCGACGCCGTATGGAAAGAGGTCGCGAAGATCCACGAGGACTTCCCGAACATCCGCATCAGCTCCACCGGCGATAGCGCCACCTTCATCAAAGCAGCCATCAATAACGTCAAAGACTCCGCCATCCAGGGCTCGCTGCTTGCCGTAATGATCCTGCTCGTGTTCCTGCGCAGCTTTTCGAGCACGCTCATCATCGGCATCGCCATTCCCATCTCCGTCATTTCCACCT
>CAYUZM010000905.1:2051-3098 GCA_964449665.1 uncultured Solibacteraceae bacterium | reverse complement strand
GGAATCAAGAAACGACAAAATGTCGGGGGGTCGCGCAGCCAGCTGGCGCACCTGCCTTGGGCGCAGGTGGATTACCGCCCCCATTACAAATACCCTTTCCCGCCGGGTAAAGCATCCCTCAAATCCCTCTTCCGCGAATTCCTCCCGTCAGTTAGGCTTTCCTCTCTCACCCCGACTCGTCCGCAGGATCTCATTCGCAGCGACCTCGACGTAGCGGTCTGCAACCGGACCGACCGTTCCAAGGCGCTTCTGGAGTTCGCGCCCCAACGCTGTATGCGCAGGCGCCCCGGCTTTCTGGGTATGCCACAGTCGTTTGCGCTCATGCTCCACTGCCCTCCGGATCTTGCTCGCGGCTTCACGGCTGCGCTTGCCACACGGACGCTGTAACGCATCCACGCTCGAAAGCACCTCATCAAGTTTCGGGTAACAGTGGTCCCAAATGAATTCTGCAGTTTCCTCTCCAAACTCAGCCAGCTCGATTTCCCCGCGATCATTCAATTGGAAATCGACCATGTATGTCTCCACTGGAATGAGCCAAGCCGGTTCCGTTCCCGCCCACTCGTCTAACTGGACAACGGCGTCTTTCTTGTTGTCAGCCTTCACCAATGAGAACTCGCCATTCGGCCATCGGCAAAGGTATAAGCCTGTTTCGAAATCCTCTAGGTCGTCTTCCGTCTCGTCGTTCTCCAGCAAGTCGTCCGCGGGAGTACAGAGCTCTGGGCTCTCAGGGTTCGGGTCGGCCAAAAGCTCAGTTTCGGGCCATGCTGATGCGGGCTTGCATGCCACTCGTTGGATCTCGAGCCGCTCGTTGGCCAGCAAAGGGTTACGTTCCATTAGCTCCATAAGGGCATCTTCGATCCCGTCGATGAATGCTTCCGCGGGAAGCGTCGACTCACATCCAGATTTGTCGACCGTTGTCATCGTTCCCTCGGCCATATAGCACCGCCGGGCCGCTTCAATTACGCTAACCGCAGCGTTCCCATCGATAGCGATGTCCAGTTCGAGCCGGAATTTTGAAGGCATGTGTTTATCCTCGTCCCTTATTAC
>CAYUZM010000905.1:0-2041 GCA_964449665.1 uncultured Solibacteraceae bacterium | reverse complement strand
CAGTTTGATTGCGCCCGAAGGTTACAGTGAAAAATCTGTCAAATTCGTTTGCGGCTAGGTCAGCCAATGCTGTCATCTCGTCTTGCGGTTCGGACGATTGTCGCTAGAAGCGGTCTGTGGCCGAGGTCCGCCGATTGGGCGAGAGTCGGCTTCGATTGAGAAACGGCTAAGCCGGAGGAATCCTATGTCCGCTTCCCCCTCTAATCCGTTGGCAGTACCAGTTGACGTCAAAGCTGGGGTAGTCTCCAAAGTCCTGAGCCTCGCCGAGGCGGCTGCCTTCTTGCGATGTTCGCGCGCCCATATAGGCAACGTAACCCATTACAGAGTTCCCCGCATCCCACACCTCCCGAACGTGCGCGTCGGTAAACGCGCGATCTTCTGCCCTGAGCCCCTTGAGCGGTCGAAGCTGGCGTGTCAAAGAGAGCCGCGTCAAAGTCTACCGTATGATGCTGGACGGCACCTTGCCACCGTCGGCATAGGTGGCTCCATCTGCATCCCGTTGCGCACTGTTGCCGCGTGGCTTGATCAACGAACCCGGCCGGCGAATACCGAATCAAAGGCTGATTCGAAATCGCAGCAAACGATTCCATTTACGTCCGACGCTTCCAAAACGGTCGCGCCAGCTCCCACCAACGCAATCGCACAGGTTTCCAAAGGTTGAGGAGCGCGCTTATGTTCGACGACAGATTCGTAACGACATTGGCGACGGAAATCGCCGCCCGCATCAAGGATCAGATTCGCGACAGGAGCGGGCGCGCCCAACCTCGGCTGCTTACCGTCAAGGAGGCTGCCACTTACCTAGGGCGATCCGAACAGGCCTTACAACATCTCATCCATAAACGAGACATCGTGGTCGTGCGACGCGGACGGAGGGTTCACCTGGACCGTACGGACCTTGACCGCTGGATCGAGAAAAACAAGATCTAATCGTGGTCTATCTTTCGCATCTGCATCAATTCGCGGGCCGACTTGATGTCGTCGATATCGACGATGTTGTAGCGACGCTCCATGGAATCCGTGCGATGTCCGGTGATTCTCATGCGCACGACTTGCGGGACTCCGGCCCTGCGCATGTTGCGTACCGCCGTTCGGCGCAAATCATGGAACTTGAGTTCCGGGACGCCGGCCGCTTCGCAGGCTGTCATCCAAGCCCGCCGAAAACTCTTGATCGGCTGGCCGTCACGATGGAACACCGCCGAACTCCCGTTCGATTCCGCCAGCGCCCACTCCAGCCAGTTGCGCATATCGCCATCTAGGATCGGAACGGCGCGGCTGTGACCGCTCTTGGTTTCCGACGCTTTGAGTGTGATGAAGCCCTGGGTCCAGTCCACTTGGTCCCAATCCCATGCAAGCAGTTCGCCGAGCCGCACTCCCGTGTGATACGCCGTGACGAACAACGGCTTCAGGAAATCCGGAAGAGCCTCAAGCAGTTTCGAGTATTGCTGATCCGTTAGGAAGCCCTGCCGGGCGTTCTCCTCCCGGACCATCGGGAAGAACGGCATGTTGACGACTTTGGCCGGCGTGGACTTGCGGCCGAGATTGAGCGCGATCCTCAGAATCGAAAGGTCGCGGTTGCATGTCGTCTCGGTCACCCCTTCGGCCTTGCGCTTCTCGCGATAGGCCTTTAGCTTTGGAGTCGAAAGAGTAGCCGCCTTCACATCGCCGAAGTACGGTTTGAGGTTGGCGTCGATGCACCAGCGAAATACACGTGTCGTGGTCGCCTTCGCGTTGCCGGCGTCGTAGTGGGCGAGAAGGTCGTCCAGAAGCTGCCCGCAGGTCACCTTCGCGGCGTCTGAAACGATGATTTCGCCACGAGCCTTCTTGCCTAGGATCTGATCCCGGAGCCGCTTGACGTCCTGGATGTTCGTCGAGCCCGACGACTTCTGAACCTGTTTCCCATCGATCCAGTACGAGATGTACCAGACATTTCCCCGTTTGAAGATTGTCCCGGTGCCGTAAGAACTCCGTGCCATGGCGCAGCATAACATGGGTTTTCGCAAAGACCATTAACACCAACCGTTGCAGGACAAAGCAAAAACGG
>CAYUZM010000904.1:0-3102 GCA_964449665.1 uncultured Solibacteraceae bacterium | reverse complement strand
GTTCTCCCTATTCTGAGCGAGAACGCCGTTTACACAAAATTCAGATCACCCTCCACCCCATTGCGCATTGTCAGCGCGGTTAGCGCCGCAGCGCGACCATCGGATCCACCCGCACCGCCCGCCGCGCCGGCCAGAACGCCGCAAACAACCCCGCCAGGCACATCACCCCCGCCACCCCCACAAACGTCACCGGGTCCCCCGGCCGCACGCCATACAGCATCGCCTCCATCCAACGCGTGAGCGCCAGCGCCATCGCCGCGCCCGCCGCAATCCCCACCACCACCGGCGCCAACCCCTGCCGCACCGCCAGCCACGCCACATCGCCCCGCGCCGCCCCCAGCGCCATGCGAATCCCAATCTCATGCGTCCGCTGCGACACCGCCTGCGCAATCACTCCATAGATCCCCGTCACCGCCAACGCCAGCGCCACCACGCCGAACGCCCCCAGCAACAGCAGCGACAACCGTTGCCGCCACAACTGCCGGTCCACGGCATCCTCCATCGTCGTCACGCCCGACACCAGCACGCTCGCATCCACGCTCTCAATCGCCTGCAGGACGGCTCCCGCCAGCGCCGCTGCGTCGCCCGCCAACGCTCCCGCCTCGCCCACCCCCGCCCGCACCACAAAGCTCAACGCCTCATAGTGCCGTGCCTCCCGCGCCAAATACTCCGCGCTCTGCAACACCGGAAAATACATCTCCGCCTGCCGCGCATCCAGCCAGTTCCCCTGCTTCAAATTCCGCACCACTCCCACCACCGTCCACGTCTCGCCAGACGCCCATACCCGCTGCCCCACAGCATCCTCATTGGACCAATACCGCCGCGCCGCCGCTTCATTCACCACCACTACCTTTTGCGCCTGCATCGTGTCGTGCCCACTGAACTCCCTCCCGCGCACCATCGGCGTCCGCATCACATCGAAGTACCCCGGCCACGCCACCCGGTACACCGCCCCCGGCCACTCGCCCGGCCTCGGCTCCGGCCGTCCCACAATGCGGACCCGCGGGCCCCACACATCGCCCCTCAACGGCGCATGATTCCCGGCGCTCACCGCCGCCACGCCTGGCGTCGCCCGAATCCGCTCCAGCACCTCGCGATAGTAGTTCGCGCGCAGCCCCGCCGCGGCTTGCTTCGTCCCCGCCACCGACACCTCCATGGTCAACAGCCCCTTCGCATCGAACCCCGGATCGAGCGTCAGCAACTCGCCCACGCTCCGCAGCATCAGCCCCGCGCCCATCAGCAGCACGAACGCCAGCGCTGTTTCCACGGCCACCAGCGCCCCGCGCATCCGGTTCCCGCGCCGCCCTTCGCTCCCCCCGCGACCGCCCTCTTTCAACCCCTCATTCACGTCCGCGCCCGCGAACTGCAGGGCAGGGAACACGCCCGCCACCACGCCCGTCAACACCGATAGCCCCGCCGTAAACGCCAGCGCAACCCACTCCACGCCCAACTCCTGCTGCCTCGGCATCGCCCCCGGCGGCAGCACCGCCCGCAGCGCCGCCACGCCCGCATACGCCAGCCCCACGCCCAACGCCCCCCCACACACCGCCAGTACTGTACCCTCGGTCATCGACTGCCGCGCCAACTGCCACTGTGTCGCCCCCAACGCCCGCCGCACCGCCATTTCGCGCCGCTGCCCCGCCACCCGCGCCAGCATCAGGTTCGCCACATTCGCGCACGCAATCGTCAACACGAACCCAACCGTCCCCAGCAACACCAGCAACATCGTCTGCACACTCCCCACCACGCGATCCCGCAACGGCTCGAGCGACACGCCCTTCCGCGCGCTCGTGTCCGGATACTGCCGCGCCAGCCTCTCCATAATCGCCGTCATCTCCGCCCGCGCCCGCCGCACATCCACGCCCGGCTTCAGCCGCGCGAACACCCGCAGCCGCTGCCCGTCGCGATCCGCCGCCACGCCCGCCACCTGTAATGGCCGCCAGATCTCGGCCCGCGTCACCCACACCGGCGCGAACTGAAACCCCTCCGGCATCACGCCCACCACCGTATAAGGCGCGGCATCAATCTCGATCTTCCGCCCCACGATGTCCGCCGCCCCGCCAAAGCTCCGCTGCCACAACGAGTGCGCAATCACCACCACCGGCGGCCCGCCCACCGCGTCCTCTTCCGCCGTGAACGTCCGCCCCATCGCCGCCGGCACGCCCAAAAAGTTGAACGTCTCCCCGCTCACCCGCATCCCGATCAACGGCTCCGGCCGCCCCGCCCCGCGCAAACTCCCACCCCATGCCACCGCCGCGATCATCCCGCTGAAGCTCCGCGCCTGCGCCTTCCAATCCACGAAAGTGGCCGGCGCCACCGGCGAAGGCCCCGCGTGCTCGATCATCACAATGCGCTCGGCATCCGCATACCCCAGCGGCCGCAGCAACACCGCGTTCACGGCGCTAAAGATCGCCGTGTTCGCCCCAATCCCCAACGCGAACGCCAGCACCGCAATCGCCGCAAACCCAGGGCTCTTCGCCAACGTCCGCACCGCCCGCCTCAAATCCCGCACCAGTGTCGCCATGGACAAATGACGAGCCCCGCCCGCCGCGGTTAGCGTCGGTGACCGATTCCACCCGCTCGCCGCCCAGGCTAACGGCCTTTGAGCCTTTCCCCCACCCCACCCGCGCGTATTTCTGTGCAGGGCCATCCAACCTGCTCAGGTACACCGGCCGGATTCCTGATCGCAACCAAAACCGTTTGAGAGGTTTTATGCTTTCCAGGATTGCTGTCTTCACTTATGGAACGGCTGCGTATGCCGTCTTCCTTGCCACATTTCTCTATGCCCTCGGCTTCGTGGGCAACTTCGCCGTCCCCAAAACCATCGACTCCCCGGCCACCACCCCATTCGCCCAGGCCCTCGTCATCGATGCCGCCCTGCTCGCCGCCTTCGCGCTCCAGCACAGCATCATGGCGCGCCGCCCCTTCAAGCGAATGCTCACCCGCTTCATCCCCGAACCCGCCGAACGAGCCACCTACGTGCTCGCCTCGTCGCTCGCGCTCATCGTGATGTTCGGCTACTGGCAGCCGCTCGGGGGCGTGGTCTGGTCGACAACCAACCCCATCCTCGTGACGCTGCTCTATGCAGGCTTCGCGGCCGGT
>CAYUZM010000903.1:0-3106 GCA_964449665.1 uncultured Solibacteraceae bacterium | reverse complement strand
TGACGACGATGGCATTGGCCTCGGCCTTCACCTCGGCGTCAAACGGGCCGAGAATGGAATCGTACTTCAGCATGTGGGCGAGCGTCGCCGTATCGGTGAGGTCGTTGGTAGCCACGAACTCCACGTTCGGGTTATTCAGTGCCGCGCGGAAGACATTGCGCCCGATACGGCCGAAGCCGTTAATGCCAACTTTAATTGCCATGAATTGTGTGGATCTCCTTGGGGGTGTCTATACTAGTCTAGCAATCCGCGTGCCACCCCATTTCCTGCCTGCGGCCATACTGGCATTGCTTCTGGCGGCTGGCCTGGCCGCGCAACCAGTACCGTTCGAACGCGACACCCCTCCAGGCCCGCGCGCGCCCTACCCGGCCGCTATCCTCGTGCATGGCGGCGATTTCACAACAGGCAGCCGCCACGATCCTTCCATGCGCCGCTTGGCCTCCCTGCTTTCCCGCGCCGGAGTCGCCGCCTTTTCCATCGATTACCGCCTCGCGCCCGCCCATCCCTTCCCGGCCGCCGTCGAAGATGTGGTCGCCATCACCCATTGGGTGCGCGCCCACGCCCCCCAGCTTGCCGTCGATCCGCGCCGCATCGTGCTCATCGGCGAAGGCGCCGGAGCCTACCTCGTCAACATGGCCATCGCCCGCGGAGCCCCTGCAACCGCGGCCATCTCCATCGCCGGATGGTCCGACTTCCGCAACCAGCCCATCACGCCCAGCCTCGCCGCAGTCCTCGCCGCCACTGCCATCGAAGCAGCCTCGCCGGCCATGCACCTCTCCGGCAAAGAACCGCCCTTTCTCCTCATCCACGGCGACCGCGACGAAACCGTGCCGCTCACGCAAAGCCTGCACCTGCAATCGGCCCTGCAAACCGCGCGCGTCCCCTGCTCGCTGCTCATCATCGAAGGAGGCGGCCACAATCCGCTCGCATGGGAACAACTCCCCAACCCGCGCCCCTGGGAACGCGAAATGCTCGTCTGGTTGCAGAAGGTCTGGAAGCGGCGGTAGATCGCGAATCGCTCCGCCGTGCGCGAGGCAACAATCGCCCGCGCCGCTACCCCCGCCGCATGCGCCCGGCCCAACGCGTAAACCGCATCAGCTCGCCCGCGTGCTCCCGCACGAACCGAAGGAATATCGCGCGGTCGATTTCGTCGGCGTGCAGCCCCCAATATGTCTCGATGCGCCAGCGCAGATATGGGCTCGCCCACGGCCGCAAACGGTAGCCGCGCGAGGAGCGCCACAGAAAGGGAATCGCTCGGGCCAGTTCCATGCGGTCAGGGCTTGGGCGGAGTGATGAGCGAATTCGAGGCCGGCGTCGATGTGCCCCCTGGCGCAGCCTGGTCTTTGGTCGCGTAGTAGCCGGAACGCGTGCGCGCCACTGGCCGCCCCGGCCCCTTTACCAGCACCTTGATCTGCCGGAACGTCCCATCCAGCGCCTGCTCGGATGGCGAATAGCCGAGAATGTACTGGTTGCGGATCTCGTGCGCCACCTGCGTCGCAATCTCGTCCACGGCGGCAACTTCCTTAGGAAAGTACGACAACCCGCCCGATGCCGTGGTGAGCGCCTTCAGCGCGCGCTCGGCCCGCTTCGCCGCCCGCTTGTCTTCCTCACTCAACAACCCGATCGTGTAGATCAGAATCTCCGTCTGGTGCGCCTTCGAAATCAGCTTCTCGATGGTGTTGTTGGGCGAACTGCCGGTGTCGTCGCCGTCGCTCACCACCAACAGGACCTTTTTATCTTTTTTACCCTTCTCCTTCAGGTAGTCCATCGACATCGTTACGGCGTCGCGCATCGCCGTGCCGCCACGCGAATCGATCCGCGTCAGCCCCTCTTCGAGCTTCTTTACATCGCTCGTAAACGTCACGTCGAGAAACGCATCGTCGTTGAAGTTCACGATGAACATCTCGTCCTGCGGGTTCGACGCCTTCACCAGCGCCACGGCCGCTTGCGATACCCGCGTCCGTTTGTTGCGCATGCTGCCCGAGTTGTCGATGATCAATCCCATCGAAACCGGAACGTCCTCGCGGCGGAACAGGCGCAATGGCTGTGGAGTGCCGTTCTCTTGCACCGTGAATGCCTCGCGCCCCAGGTTCGTCACCAGGTGGCCGTCTTTGTCCAATACCGTCGCGTGCAACACCACCAGCCGCGTGTCGCTGCGAAACACCGGGTCGGCGCCCTGCTGGCCGCGGCTCAACGCCGGAAGCGCCGCGCCCGCGGCCGCCATCAATGCTTCGCGCCTATTGAGCCGGTGCATAGTAACCCGTCCTGTAGTAAGCGCGCAGCGGCGGCAATCCGCGCGGCTGCCCGAGCTTCACTTCCACGCGCCGGTACTTGCCGTCGCGCTCCACGTTCGAAGGGGAATAACCGATGATGTACTGGCTCCGCAATTCCACTCCGATCTTGGCGGCGATATCCGGCAGATCGTTCAGGTTCTCCACCGGGAAATGCCGCCCACCCGTCTGCTCGGCCATCTCGTTCAATGTGCCCGGCCCGCTCAGTTCCTCGGCCGTGCGCCCCCGCGAACCCGCCGGCTCGAAAATGCCGATCGCATAGATCTGGACGTCGCTTTCCCGCACAAGGTTCCGGATCTCGCTCTCCGTGTACCGGCTGGAATTGTCGCCGCCGTCGGAGAGCACCAGAATCGCCTTGCGCGGATTCTTCGACTTCTTCATCTGCGACATCGCCAAATACACGCCGTCCAGCAGCGCCGTGCGCCCCTTGGCGTTTGTGAACGCCAGCCTGTTTTGAATCTCTTCGGTCGAATGCGTCATCGGCACCGTCAACTCAGGCCGCTCGTTGAACGTCACCAGGAAAAATTCGTCCTCGGGATTCGACGTGCGGAAAAACTGCGCCGCCGCCTGCCGCGACTTGTGCAGCTTGTTTCCCATTGACCCGCTCATGTCGAACACCAGCCCCACGCTCAGCGGCGCTTCCTCCGACGTGAAGCTCAAAATCTTCTGCTCCACCTTCTCTTCGAAGATGCGGAAGTGCTCCTTCTCCATCGCCGTCACCACCTGACCCAACGGCGTTGTCACCGTGACTTTGATCTGCACCAGGTTCGTGTCGATGCGGATTTTCGGTGTGCGGCTTGCTTCCTTCGCGCCTC
>CAYUZM010000902.1:0-3111 GCA_964449665.1 uncultured Solibacteraceae bacterium | reverse complement strand
CGTCTTGATTCAGGTTCCGCATCACGAGGGTCTTTAGGCCGGCGAAACGCTGCGTCGAGGCGTATCTGCTGAAGTCGAGGCCGATGCTCGGTTTGACCGGCGAGCGGCTCTGCGAGCCGCGGGAGCGGATACCGATTTTTGGGAGTTCGTATCCATTCCAGGCGAAGGAGCAAGGATAGAAAGTGTCTTCGAGGTAATTGTCGTGGAGCAATTGCCAGTCCGATGGGAGCATTGTCAGGCGAATGTCCTGGACGGATTCACTGTTGAAAAACTCATCCGCGATTTGTGCAGATGCAAAAGGCGCGGCCCAGTGCAGGACGCTCAGGAGGAGCACTGCACGAGTTGCCGCATGCGCAGACATACTCACCTCCCCCCCCGGCGGAGGCTGCCCGGCTGCCGCCGGTCGCTTTGGTATAGTGTCGGCGCGACGCCGTATTATCGGCCCTCGTGGGGGTTTGATCGTATCGCGAAGGCCGTGGGCTCTATGCCGATTCCAGTATAGACCTGAAGAGTCTGCAGGAATAGATTTGTTTTAGACCGGGTGGCACGCCGGCGTTCAGCCCGATGCAATCCACGCAGATACTCAGATTCAGAGCACGGCGATATTCGACCTCACCCATCTGTTGTCGCGTGATTCATAATTGGTGAGACTGATTAAAGCGGGTCCCGAACATCAGGATGACAGCCGTCCAGTGTTTGAGTACACCATTCCAGGAAGTACGTACGACAAAGCCGGCTATTTGGCGTAGCTTCCCGAGAACCTATCGCGCCAGCCACTGCCCGCCCACCTTCACATAGGCTCTTTTTACTGCCGCCCAGGCCACGCGGTGTGCGATCTCTTCCTGGCGTGGATCTTCAGCGTAGGTTTGCCATGCGTGATTGAATGCCTCGCGGTAAATGTCCTGTCCATGCTCGGGCAGATGTTGACGGACTCGGATCGGCAGATCGTCATTTCTGATGTAAGGCATGTCGCGTCTCCACGGCCTCCGGAATCTCTACTCCCAGTGTTTCACGCAGCCCGAACGACGGATGCGGGAAATCGAAGGGACCGATGTCCACGGCCTCGCCTGGATTCCCGCCCGGTTTGGCTTGCCGGTTATTCGCCCGGAGGAAGGCGCGCCCGCGGCTCCACCCGCGCGCAAGAGCAGCAGGCGGCGCCAGGCTTCGTTGGAACTTAGCTTACCCCTGTCGCATCTAACTGATTAGGAAGGTGTTTGGCCTGAGAGAAGTTCACCTCGAAGCCCGAGCCATAACTCCGGGCAAGGTAGCGATATCCGCCTCAGTAAATCTAAGAAAACCTTGAAGTTAAAGTGAGGGCGGCGCGGGAGCTTGAGGCTCGCCCGCTGGAAGATGATGGACCAACTTCACGAACATTTCCCTGTCGAATCGTCCGATTCACTGCGGCTCCGCTATGCCGGGGCAAACGATTCGCCCGAATATTTTGATGATCCCTCGGAAGAGGGTGGGGAGACCCTCTCGCCTGGCGAATCGGCCTTCACCGACGATCCCGTGCGGGTTTACCTGCGGGAAATGGGGACAGTGCGGCTGCTCACCCGTCAGGGAGAAGTTGAATTGGCGCGGCGGATGGAACGGGGCATGCTCCGCATCAGAAAGTTGCTCTCGCGCAGCCCTCTCGTGCAGCGGATGGTTGTCGCCTTCTATCAGGACGTGCGCCAGGGCAGGATCGGCGTAGACAGTTTGATTGAGATGAGCGCGAAGGACGAGGCCTGCGGTGAGCGGTGCCGGACAGGTACGCTGCGGCGGTTCACCAAGGCAGCCAGACTGCATCGTGAGTTGCTGGAAATGGAGGCGAGGCTGGCATCGGTTCCGCGCCGTCACGTGCATGTCCGCACGGAGTTGAACGGTAAGATTCGCCGGCTGAGAATCAAGCTGTCTCGGGCTATCCGGTCGATCCCGTTCTCCACAGCGCAATGGACTTGCTTCGCCGACGCGTTCAAACGCGCATGCCATGGCCTTGAAGTGCTCGAATCGGAGATCAAAAGCCACGAAAACGGGCCGCACTCATCGCGCGAAGGGAGGCGGAAGCTTCGCGATAACGAAGCGTTGGCCGGCGGATCCCTCGCCGAGATGCGCCGCTGCCTGAGAGCGATCGAGCGACGCGAATCGGAATCCGAGCAGGCCAAGAAGGCCCTGGTCGAAGCAAACCTCCGGCTCGTGGTCTCCGTGGCCAAGAAATACTTGAATCGCGGGCTGCATCTTCTGGACTTGATCCAGGAAGGCAACATCGGGCTCATGCGGGCGGCCGACAAGTTCGACTATCGCCTTGGCTACAAATTCTCAACCTATGCGACATGGTGGATTCGGCAATCGGTGACGCGCGCCATCGGTGATCAGTCGCGAACCATTCGAATCCCGGTGCACATGAACGAGACCTTGACGAAGTTCGGGCGAGCGGTGAATGAGCTGGCGAAAGAGCTGGACCGCCCACCCGCCGTCGAGGAAATCGCCAGGCGCATGGGAATCACCACGCAAAAGGTACAAGAGCTGAGGATGATCGCCCGCGATCCAGTATCGCTAGATCTCCCCGTTGGCCGCGACGGTGAATCCGTGCTCGGCGATCTGCTTGAGGACCACGGAGTGCGCGCGATACCGGACACTCTTCTCCAGAACGACGTCTGCGCCGAAACCGCGCGCGTGCTCGAGACTCTGGGAGCGAACGAGGAAAACATCATTCGCATGCGCTTCGGCATCGGCTCTCACCGCGAGCACAGCCTTCGCGAGATCGCCGAGCAGTTCGGTATGAGCCTGGAGCAGGTTCGTCAGGTTGAAGCTCTGGCCTTCCGCCGGTTACGCAACCCGGAAAATGCGCACCGCCTGCGCAATCTGCTGAGCCTTCAGTGACTAGAAATACCCGCAAGCCCACAAAGTTTCTCTACCATCGAAGTGAGGAGCGATGAGGTCCGCGTGGATGCAAGACCGGGCGAGAATCCCACGTGGTCCGAGCCGCTGACCTGCTTAAAGGGATAGGGTTGGAGAAGGCCCTGCGTGTACGGCTCGTCGTCACTCTCATTGAGATGCATGGACGGCGGGCCTAGTTCTTTGACCGCTTGAAAAAGTTCTAATAAGACAATTCCAATCGAAAATGTTTTG
>CAYUZM010000901.1:0-3111 GCA_964449665.1 uncultured Solibacteraceae bacterium | reverse complement strand
CGATTAGACGCGCGAGACGACAAATAGTTCCGCTATATTAGGAGATAGTCAATAAGTGACCACCTCGGCTCTTCACTCCGCACCGCTTGGCAACCGGGTCTGGCTACGGCAGCTCCAAACTTCATCACTCTACGGCGGCGTGACAACCATTCAAAATCTTCAATGGGTCGCAATACGGAGCTTCTGCGCCTGGCAGCGGGGCCATGCACAATCACGTTCGCGCCGCAGATCGTGGATGCCTCAACACTGCGGCGTTCACCAGATTGCCCAGGACGAAATGCAGCGCGATTTCGCTGGGACTAACCGCTGATTTGCAAGTGCAAATATCCACCACCCGCCGATGCTCCTTCACCGTGGCGGCATTTCCCGGCATGGCGATCACTCTTTGTCCGGCAGCTTCCGCCTTGGCGCTGACGTTGAACATTTCCTTCGGGCGGATCCGTAGCGCTCGCGGTGCGTACGACGCCTCCTCCAACGGCGGCTTGGTCTACAGCGGCGTCCGCCACATTGCGATCAACTGGCCGCCACTCCAACCTGACCCGCGTACGAACAATGTAATGAGCCGTATTTAGGGCGCGGCAACCGGCGGCAGCACCATCAGACCCATCGCGACGCCTTGCGGCTGTCGCTCCTCTCAAACCCCCACTGACCATATCCGGTCAATTGACAACCCGTGATCAACCGCTGCCTGCGTGCTCCCGCTGAATACGATCTGGGAAATTCCGGCCAAAACACATCACTGGCGGGGGAGTGTCGTCAACCTCCTAAAGGAACGAGTTCTCTCCTTCCTTGTCGTGCTCGGAGTCGGCCTTCTCCTCATCGTCCCACTCACTATGAACGCATGGCTTGCGGCTGCCGGAGAGATTATCGGCGACCGTGCCCCCATATCCGGCCGGTTATTGCAAAACATCATTTCGGCGGTCTCATTTGTGGTCATCGCGGAACTCTCTGCCCTCGTCTACAATGGAATGCCCGATGTCGAATTGCGGTGGCGGGGCGTGATCGCCGGCGCGGCACTCACGTCACTGCTCTTCTTTCTCGGAAGGATTCCAATCGAGATCTACCTTGGCAAGACGAGTCTCAGTTCCACCTACGGTGCCGCCGGCTCGCTCGTGGTGCTGCTGGTTTGGGTCTACTACACAGCGCAGATCTTCCTACTCGGAGCCGAATTCACTCAGGTCTTCGCGAGGCGATATAGTCCCAGGGCAATTGATCGCTCAGTTGTGCCATCATCCCATTCCCCATCGTGCCCGCACGGGAAGTGAGTGTCGTGAATGGCGCCGCGGTGTAACATGCCTGGACACCTGCGGCCACTGGAGACGGGCAATTTAGCCGGCGAAGCCTGATTGTTCGGGCATCTTCACACGCGAGCAACTGGCGGTAGCGCCTCCCGCCAAGTCCCGTGCGATTTGCGGAACGAAAATGTAGCCCGCAAGAGCATGCAGCGCAATCGACAACAACACCTCGCCACAGAACCTGTGAATACGTACCCAGGGGGCCGCAACGCGCCATCAACGGGCGAACGCGCGTTCACGGCCTTGGAGAGCTGAAACACCATCAGCGTCGTGAAGCCGCGACTCGCGTTGTACTCGATGCCACCCGCACCCCTACCTCGACCACAACGGTGTCTCCAGCAATGAATCCTCCTGAAACTCCCGAGATTTACTGTAGATAATCTCTTGCTCGATATGCAGCATCTTGATCAGCCCTACACGTGCCGAGGCAAATACTTGCACGCGCCGCGGCAGCCACACCTCGTTGCTCACCATGGTCTGCTCAAATGCCGCGCGCGAACCTTTGGCCAGCCGGACGAGAAACAATCCCACTGAGATGGTCTCAACCACTTTCACTTCGGCTTTCACCAAACGATAGTCGTGCGGATCGACCCACAGCTTGCCGGCAAGCTGCGCCAACACCTTCGCCGTGCGCGTTCGCGGCTGGTACTCTTTGCGCGGTGCCGCTTCGATTACATAGAGGCTTTTGCCGTCAAAAGTTTCCCTCCCCGTCAAACGAAAGTCGAATGCGTCCGGTAGCTCGTGCCATATTTCGCGTAGCCAGTCGGGCCTGTTCACGTATTCGGCAACGCGGGTGGCCCGCTGCGACGCTGTCTCTTTCCCGCGCTCCGCGATGCTCTTGGCGAGTCTCGCTTGCTCTTTCCTCTCGTCGTGGGGCGGTATCGGATGGTCGTTGCGCGCGGCCAGTCGCCGATACGGTGTGCCAGCCAGAAGCAGTACATCGTAGCTTGTCACGTCCTGGGATTTCAGCCGTCCTTCCGAGTCCATCCGGCGCGCGTCCACCCGCTCGACAAAGCCATAGTTGCGCGCGGCTTGCCAATTCCGCTTGTCGGCTGACACGGTGCGGCGGACGATCTCGCGCGCGTCCTCCTCGGCGACTAAAGGAATCATCGAATTAACGAACGCAAGCAACGCCATGGTCAGGAATCGCCGCGTGGATGTAGAGGTCAAATTCTTGCTCTTCTTTGACAAGGAGGTGCAATCGATTGCCCACTCCACGGCGTCCGCCGGCGCCTCCCTCCGATGTCCGCATCCCATCCGGTGTTTGGCCTTCGGTTTGCGCATACGATTCCGGCAACTACCACCGCGGACTACAAATCGCTAGCCGGGCGCTGGCACATCGCGGTCTGATGAAGGTGCCTCTCCGGCTTCCCTCAAGCGAGGAGGCGCAGCCACCCGGGGGCGCGGAAAGGCCGCTTCGGAGGCGGCCTTTGGGGGCCATCAGCCAATCCATCCTGGCGTTTCGTACGTCGTATCCGATCGAAGTTTGCTCCGTGCGGCACTGAGCCGGACGCCGGAAGTTGCTCCCCTCGACATGCTGCTAGTCGGTGAAATTTCCTCTCTGCCTGAGTCCACCTGGTGGTCCGCGCAGTCAGACGACCATACTCGGTCACGCCGCACGGGAGCCGGATCGCGTGCGGCGCGTGTCCGCTCATCTCCCGCTATGTACAGATCGAAGCTTATGTTCTCATCCAGTTCGAGGTTCGCGAGGTTCGCGATAGGCACACTCTACGGACTGTGGCGTGGAATTCGCCGTTGAGGTTTCTCAACGAAACGCCCGAAACCCGACTCTCTCGCGTGATCTCCGGAATCAAAC
>CAYUZM010000900.1:0-3114 GCA_964449665.1 uncultured Solibacteraceae bacterium | reverse complement strand
GCGCAGCACCGTCGCCGGCTCGTCGAACACCTGCCCCGCATACGGCTTTGCGCCCCAAGTGGTGGGCTGTTTGGGGAACGCCAGCAGATCTTTCGCGCCATAGGGCACGCCATGGAGCACGGAACGCTGCCGCCCCCGCTTCAAATCCCAATCGACGTCCTTGGCCTTTTTCATCGCCTCTTCGCGCAGCGATAGCGCAAGTGCGTTGTAGCGCGGCCCGATACTTTCCAGGCGGTCGCAGAAGGCGCGCGTCAACTCCTGGCAGGAGAACTCCTTCGCGCCCAGTTTGGCGTGGAGTTCGGAGATCGAGAGCCAGAATATCGAATCGTCGATGGGCATACTCGCTCCTCAGATGGCTTTGAATGCGGTGGCGGGCTCCGTCGCCATGGGGAGCTTGATGCGGTTGAGCGTTTCGCGGTTACTCGCCACTTGGCGTTTGGCCGCGGCCAAGAGTTCGTCGGTGGACGCTTGCGGGGCGGAGGTTTGCGCGGCCAGATTCGCCGCCGATGCGGCCGTGGCGGCACCGGTGAGCAAGGTCTGGGTCAGTTGGCGGCGGTTCAGCCTCGGCATCTCCTCATTTTACGGCAGGGTGGGCCGCGCCGTTCAAAGCTTCCATGGCCGCCTTCTCCATCACCGACCGCGGAGCCGATTCCCCCGTCCAGGTTTCGAACTGGTGCGCGGCCTGTTCCAGGAACATTGTCAGGCCCGGAATCACTTCCTTGCGCTGTTCGCGCGCGCGCTTCACCAGCACGGTTTCCAGCGGGTTGTAGACCATGTCGAACACCAGGTCGCCCGGGATCTCGTCCTCGAAAAAACACTCGTTCACGTGCGGGTACATACCCAGCGGCGTGGCGTGTATGATCGCGTCGAAGTGATGGCCGCGCAGCTGCTCCTTCATCAGCGGAACGGCGCCGCACGCCTTGCCCAGCGCGCGCACGCGATCCGGATTGCGGCCCACGATGGAAACCTTGGCGCCCGCGTCGGCCAGCGCGAACGCCGCTCCCCGCGCCGCGCCGCCGTTGCCCACCACCAGAATGGAACTCTTCGGAATGTTGATCTTCTTCTTCAGTGGAACGACCACGCCATCGACGTCGGTGTTTGTGCCGCGCCACTTGCCCGCGCGCCGCGTAATCGTGTTCACCGCGCCGATGCGGCGCGCCAGCGGGTCGATCCAATCCAGATACCGCATCACCTTTTGCTTGTGCGGAATGGTGACGCTGCAGCCATGAATCGGCATCTTGCCGGCCATCGTGAAGAAGTCTTTCAATTGCGCCGGATGCACCAGCATGGGCAGATACACCGCGTCGAGCCGCCGGCTCTGGAAGGCGCGGTTATGCACGGCGGGCGAAATCGAGTGGCGCACCGGGTCGGCCACCACGCCGTACACTTTCGCCGCCTTGGAGAATTTGTCGACGCGATAGATGTGCCGCAGCAGGCGCGCCGAAATTTGCCCCGGTGCGGTCCCTTCGGCGGCGTTCGGCGCGGCGTAAGTGTACAGACCGCCCATGGCGGCCGAAAGTACGCGCGTAGGCAACCCCATCTCGCCCATCGCGAGCAGCACCATCGGCACTTTCGAATACGCCTTGGCGAGGGACAGCACGCGGAAGTTGTCCGAAGGCTTGCGCGCCGTGGTCACCAGCTTGAAGCAGTCGGCGGGCACCTTCATCATCCGCCGCAGAATCGGGTCCACCGCCGGCGTGCCGCCGTAGTTGTGGAACGACACCACAACCAGCGCCTTGCTGCGCAACTGCTCGACACGCACGGCCGCGTTCTCGGCCGACTCGATTTCGATGTCGATCGCGCGGGCCCCGGCGGCGATGGCGGCTTCCAGAATGCGCACCTGCTCTTCGATGCTGCCGTTAAAATGGCCGTGGTTCTGATGGCGGCGGCAGGTAGCCATCAGCGTACATTCGGGGTGTTCGGCGAGGAACTTCCGTATCGCCGCCACGCCGTCCATCGGATTCGGCAAATAATCGATCCGGAATTCCAGAAAGCTCTCCCCCGAATCCACCTCCGCCCGCGCGTGCTTGAGCAGCGCCGCCGTGTCGGCGAATCCGAGGGCGATACAAACTTTGGGCAGTGGGCTCCGAGTCGACATTGGGGGCTGAAAAACGCTGTTCAGGATATCACGGAAGCGGAGGACCGCTAACTAATTTTCGCGGGAATATCGGAGGCCGGAGTCTGGGCCGATTCCAGATTCCGCTGGAATGCCTCGATCAACTCCTCGGGTTTACGGATCGCCAGCCGTTGCACGCCCTGTTCGAGCAGCGCCAGAACGGCCTCGGGCGTCTCTTCCACACCCACCGCCTTTACCTCGAAATAGCCGAAACGGCGGTCTAGCGCCAACTGCAGGCCGGCCTGCAGGCTCTCCTGCCGCACGCGGCCGGTGGAATTCACCACATAGTGGCAGCCGGTGTGGCGGGCCAGCTTGCAGGCAATTACCCGCAGTTCGTGATTCAACACCGGAAACTCGAATACGGCCTTCAGTTTCGCTTCCTTTTCCGCGCACAACGCCGCAAGCTGCCTTAACTCGGACTCCACGCGCACGAACTGGCGCGAGTACATCATGCCGAGATTCACCACCGCGTCAATCTCCCGCGCGCCGCGCCGCAGCAGGTCCTTCGCCTCGAAGATCTTCACGGTCGTCGTTGCGCTGCCGTCGGGATAGCTCACCGGCGCGGCCACGCGCACCGTGCTATTGGAGAGGCTGCGCACGGCCAGGTCCACGTCGCACGGACGCACGCACACGGCGGCGAGCGAAAACTCGCGCGCCACCAGCAGGCCCGTGTGTACCTGCTCTTCGCTGAGCACCGGGGCCAGTAGCGGTAGTTCGATGCGCGCCGCTAGCGCGCCGGCAGTGTCGATCGCGGGCCTGTCCTGATCCATAACGTTCCGAAATGCCGTAGCTGCGTGCGCACGTTCTTGGCGCCCGCCCACCAGTCTTCGTGGTGGAAGTGGCCGAAGTTCCCTTGGCCGCGTTCCTTTTCGTCGAGGTCGCCGAGCGCGATATTCAAACCCATCGCGCGGTCGCCGAGCGACGGCGAATAGAATTTGCCGGGCTCCCCCTCCAGGCCCGAGCCCAAGTTTACCCACCATTCCACACCGTTGCCCACC
>CAYUZM010000899.1:0-3121 GCA_964449665.1 uncultured Solibacteraceae bacterium | reverse complement strand
GGTCAGCGCCTGGTTGATCTTGGGCATCTTCGCTTCGGGGACGACGAACTCCACGCGCGTATCCGTGGAAGAGAGGATGGATGCGGCAATGTTGTCGATGGCGATCTGCATCTGCTCGCGCTTGAGGCGCACGCCTTCGAGGACCGCGCGCGAGCCGGGGACGAGAGTGGCGAAGCGGGGATCGGCCGAGTTGTAGACCTTGGAGACGGCCGGGCGGACGATGGGCTTGGGCGCTTCGCTAGCGGTGAGCGTGACGGGGAGCAGGCGCGTTCCGGCGAGGGGTCCGGCGTCGATGATGAGTGTGGCGGTGTAGATGCCCGGGCCGGGGAGTTTTTCCGGCGAGGCGTCGAGGATGATGGAAGCGTTGTTCGTGCCGATTTCGCGACTAAGGCGGAGCCACCCGGTGGGACCACCCGCGCCGTATTGAATGGTGGCGGTCCAAATCATGAGGCCGCCGTTGTCATTGAGGATGCGGATGAACTTGCCGAAGAAGCCGGGTGAGCCGGCCTGCGTTTCAAAGATGAGAGAGGGGGCGTCGACGAAGAGGCGGGGAAAGTAATCGGCGCTGCAGTCCTTAATGATGGAGCAATCGACGCCGGGCGTGAGGGATACGAAGCGGGGAACGGGGGCGTTTTCGCTGGCGGACTTCACATCGCTGATGGGCCCGTAGGAGACGCTGGCCTTGGCGACGGAGAGCGCGCCGCCGGGGGGCCTGGGCAGCGCGAGGAAGGTGGAGATCTGCGCGCTTTCGAGGATGGAGGGCGAGGAGTCATAGACCTCATAGACGGCAATGCCCGCGCCGTTGAGGAGCGCGACGCCGGAGGCGCCATCGAGAGTGAACGGTCCGGGCGCGCCAAAGGGCGGGGCCCATACGAGCGCGCCGCCGCTGCCGTTGGCGTCGTGGCCGCGGACGCGGATGAGCAGGAGTTGGCCCGCGGGGCCGGGCGCGTATTTGCCCACGGCGCGGGGGACGCCGAGGTCGCCGGAGGAGGACTGTTCGGCGGCGGTGGAGCCGGCGATGGCGTCGGGCACGAAGATCTGGCTATCGGTGGGGAAGCCGGAGTATTTGACGACGATGCGAGTGCCGGAGGTGGTGTTCAACTGGCGCGGCTCGAAGCCGTTGGTTGCGCCTTCCGTGACGCGGAGGGAACTGACGCGGGTACCGGCGGTATAGAGATTAGAAACCGTGACGATGCCATCTTCCGTGAGGGGCGAGCCGTCACAGAGGATGGAGGTGGTGGAGCTGTTGGCAAGGAGTCCGGGCTGAGTGTAGCCGATGGTGAGGCTGGGCTGGTTGGTGACGATGCGGGAGATGCCATTGGTGGCGACCGAGGCGGTGATGGCGCGGTTGGCGGGGCCGGTGGCGTTGACGCGGATGTTGGCGATTTTGATGTTGGAGGCGGCGAGGGAAGTGAGGGTCCAGTTGAGGTGCTCGAAGATGATGGCATTGGAGCCGATGAGGCGGCCGCGGACGGTGGCGGGGATGGTTCCGGGTCCGGCGTCGACGGTGAGGGTGGCATCGGTTACGCCGTCGCCATCAATGCGATTGGTGACGGGAACGTTAAGGAAGACGCTGAAGCTGGCACCGACGTCGCCGCCGGGGATGTTGCCGTTGCAGGGGAAGACCATCTCGCCGAGGCGTTCGGTTAGGCCTTCGCTACGCACGACGGCCTGAACGCCGGTGGAGTGGCAGATCAGGCTCGCCACGGCCGCATGGGCGGCGGTTGGAATGGATAAAAGCGCCAGGAATGCCAGGACCGGCCGCAAGACTCGCATCGGATACCTCTACTTGGAGAATATCGGAAACGGGCGGCGGCAGCAGGATAGGAGTGTTTGACAGCGGCGGGCAAAGTGGAAGGGGAACGGACGAGAGAAGCGGGCGAAGGAACGTCAAACACACCAGCGGACGGGCTCAGATGCCCGCCGGCGCGCGACGTGCGGATGCTACCGTTTACGATTCCTGCGCCATGCGGCGAAGCCGAAGGCGGCAAGTCCGGCGCCCATCAGTGCAATGGAAGCGGGCTCCGGAACGGGCGAAGGAGCGGCTCCGTCCTTCTGATCCTGCGCGACCAGGCACAACGCGCTAAGCGCGAGAACTAGCATGAGACGGTTCATGAGATTTCCTCCAATAGATCAATTGAATTGTTGCGGACCCAGTTCACGATTGTGGCACGGCGGACCCAAGACGCGAGGTTCAATTCGAAATCTTCGGTACTTTCGAAAAAGTCCCCGGTACCGGTCAGCTACGCCGCGGGTTGCGCGCGGGAACGGAGCCAACCGCGCCAACCGCCGTGCTGCGTGATGTCGAGCGAGCCGGCGATTGAGTAGGGTTCGCAGATGAAGCACTTGACGTGTGAGCCGTCGTCGAGCGTGGCGGTGCCGATGCCGAGGGGGGCGGGAACGAGGGCGACGAAGCTGCCGAAGGAGTCTTCGGGGACGGACCAGATTTCGAGCTCGATGCCGGGACCGTTGAAGGAGGCATCGCGGACGAGGCCGGGCTTGGCGGGGCCGGGGTTGGGCGGGAGCGTTTCCTTGAGCGCGTAGAGGCGGTAACCGGGGGCGGTGCGGGCGGTGCGGACCAGGCGCGCGCCACGTTCGGTGAGCTGCGAGTTGAGTGGCTGGCCGGTGAGGTGCGCGCCGACGACAGCGACCTCAATGCATGCGGCGGTGGCGGGCGAGGCCGCGAGTACGGGCGACTCTTCGAGCAGGGCTTCCGTGCCTCCGAGGCGGCCGCCGAGGGCGCGATGCATGCGGTCGGCCAGGACGAGTAGCGAGCGTTCGCTCCAGGCGGCGGCGATGACACTGACGCCGAACGGGAGTCCGTTCTGGCGGAAGCCGGCAGGCAGGGCGACGGCGGCGAGATCGAGGAGATTGACGAAGTTGGTGTAGTGGCCCAGGTTTGTGTTGAGGCGCACGGGATCGGCCTCCAATTCGGCGCGCTGGTAGATGGTGCCGGTGGTAGGGAGGAGCATGACGTCCATGCGGGCGCATTCGGATTGGGTGGCGGTGCGGAGTGCGGCGAGTTTGTACTGGGCTTCGAATGCACCGACAGCGGTATGCGTGCCGCCGCCGAGGATGATGGCGCGCACGACGGGATGCATGTCGTCCGCGTGCTTTTCGG
>CAYUZM010000898.1:1919-3122 GCA_964449665.1 uncultured Solibacteraceae bacterium | reverse complement strand
ACCGCCGAAGCGATCGCCCTGTAGTGCTGATACAGGCCCTCCTGCGTCGGCTTGTTGTAGTAAGGCGTCACCGATAGCAGCCCATCCACGCCCAGCGCTTCCAACTCCTTCGCCAGCGCAATCACTTCAGCCGTGTTGTAGCCGCCCGCGCCCGCCATCACGGGCACCTTGCCCTTGGCTTCTTCCAGCGTGATCTCCACCACGCGCAAGTGCTCGGCGTGCGTCAGCGTCGGGCTCTCGCCCGTCGTCCCGCACGGCACCAGAAAGTGAATGCCCGCCTCAATCTGCCGCCGCACCAGCGCCCGCAGCGTCTTCTCATCCAACGACTGGTCGTTCTTGAAGGGCGTCACCAACGCCGTTCCGCATCCAGTAAACATGTGCCACCTCCGTGTCGCTCAACCGGCTCATTGGCCGAAAAGCACGTCGCGAAATTCGTAAAATCCCTGCTTGCCTACCACCCACCGCGCCGCCTGCAATGCGCCGCGCGCAAATCCTTCGCGGCTCCGCGCCGCATGCCGCAGCGTAATCGTATCCGCCGCCGAATCGAACCCAATCTCATGCGTGCCCGGATGCGCTCCCGCCCGGCTCGCCGCCTGATCGATCTTGCGCGAATAGCCCGCCTTGCGCATCGACTCTACCAGCGTCAGCAGCGTCCCGCTCGGCGCATCCTTCTTCGCCGAATGATGAATCTCCCACGCCCACGCTTCGTATCCGTCCTGCGCCGCCATCAGCTTCGCCGTCTCGCCCACTACGCGCTCAAACACATTCACGCCCACCGAAAAATTCGAAGCGTACACAAAACCCGTGCCTGCCTTCTCCACTGCCGCGCGCGCGCGGTCCAACTCCGCAAACCATCCCGTCGTGCCCACCACCGTGTTCACGCCCAGCGCCGCCAGCGTCTCCACATTTCCAATCGCCGCTTCCGGCATCGTGAACTCAATCGCCGCGTCCACGCCCGCGAAATTTTCACGCGTCATGCCCGCGCCACCCGCGTTGTTGAACTCATCCAGCCGCAGCACAACTTCAAACCCATACTGCCCGGCAAGCGAGTCCATCATCTTGCCCATCTTGCCGTAGCCCACCAGCGCCCGCTTCATGCGGCCACCTCAAACACCCGCGGCTCCACTTCCGTTAAAACCTCCGCATGCACCAACCCCACCGGCCGCACCATTCAGGTGGATGGTGTACCCATCGTCACGCCAC
>CAYUZM010000898.1:0-1909 GCA_964449665.1 uncultured Solibacteraceae bacterium | reverse complement strand
CCCCGCGGATCCACTTCCGTGAAAAACTCCGCATGCAGCAATCCCACCGCGCGCACCAGATCCCCATCGGCAATTACAAAACTCAAATTCAACATCGAAGCGCCTTGCGAAATCATGTGGACATTCACGCCATTGAGTGCCTGAAAAATGCGGCCCGCAATCCCTTTGCGTTCGCCCACGCCATCGCCCACCAGCGCCACCAGCGCGCGCTCGGCGTCCACGTGTACCTCGGCGAATTCCTGCAATTCTTCCACAATCCGCCCCAGCCGCGCCGTGTTGTCCACCGTGAGCGACACACTCACCTCGCTCGTCGTCACCATGTCCACCGGCGTCTCGTTCCGGTCGAACACTTCGAAAATGCGCCGCAAAAATCCATGCGCCATCAGCATCCGCGTCGACTTGATGTTCACCGCCGTAATCCCGCGCTTGCAGGCAATCGACTTGATCGGATTCTCCGACGGCACACCCTCGGCCACAATCCGCGTGCCCTCCACATCGGGCCGACGCGAATTCAAAATCAACACCGGAATCTCTTTCTCAACCGCCGGCAGCACCGTGCTCGGATGCAGCACCTTCGCGCCGAAATACGCCAGCTCCGCCGCTTCCGCAAACGAAATCACACGCACCCGCCGCCCACCGGGCAGCACCCGCGGATCGCACGTGAGCATGCCATCCACATCGGTCCAGATCTGAATCTCCTTAGCGCCAATGCCCGCGCCGACAATCGCCGCCGAAAAGTCCGAACCACCACGTCCCAGCGTCGACGTCACGCCCGCCTTCGTCGATCCAATAAATCCACCCATCACCACAACGGCATGTTCCGCCAGCCCCGGAACACGCGCCTGCAACCGCTCATACGTCTCCGCATACATCGGCGCCGCCTGCGTGTGCCGGTCGTCGGTGACGATCAACTCCCGCGCATCCACATGCACCGCCGCAATTCCACGCTTCGCAAATGCCGCCGTCACGACGATGCTCGACATCCGCTCGCCATAGGCGGAAATCGCATCCACCGAGCGCGGCGTCATCTCGCCCAACACCGACATCCCCCGCAACAACTCCGCGAGTTCGTCGAAGTGCCGGTCAATCTCCACCGCCACCGCCGGCGCTTCCGCATGATGAAACGCCCGCAGCGCCGCCAGCTTCGCCAGCGCCTCTTCGCGCTCTCCGGCAACGGCCAACTGCGCGCACTCCAGCAGCCGGTTCGTCGTCTTGCCCATCGCCGATACGACGACCACGGGCTTCCGCGCCAACCTCGATTCCACGATCGAGACCACCCGGTCGATCGCGGCGGCAGACTCCACCGAGCTGCCGCCAAACTTCATCACAATCATTTCCGTCTCCGCTAAATCAGGCCCTGCGCCTGCATCAACTCGGCGTTCAAAACGGAAGCGCCCGCCGCCCCGCGCACCGTGTTATGTCCCAGGCACAAAAACTACCAATCGAACACCGGGCACGGCCGCAAACGGCCCACAAACACCGCCATGCCGTGCTCGCGCTCCACGTCGCGGCGCGGTTGCGGCCGGTCCTGCTGCGGCAAATAGATCACCGGACGCGCCGGCGCGCTCGGCAACTGCAACTGCTGCGGCAGCGCCGTGAACGACTCAATCGCCGCCCGCACCTCCGCCTCCCCCGGCTTCGACGACAATTCCACCGACACCGACCCCAACTGCCCGTCCACCACCGGAACCCGGTTGCTCGCATCGCGTCCCAATCGTAAATTGGGTTTCCCCAAAGCTGCCCGGTTTTGCTGAAGTAGTCGGGTGGGACGCCGGCTACGACGATCGGCTGGCGGCGGCTGTCGAGCTTGAACATCTCGGGATGCGCCCACACATCAGCCGAGTCGCAAGCGACGAATATCGGTGCGTCGCCGATGATCCTTATCTGCCGGTCCCGGCAAAAAGCTTTT
>CAYUZM010000897.1:0-3129 GCA_964449665.1 uncultured Solibacteraceae bacterium | reverse complement strand
CCACCTGCTGCTCGCCGATGGCCAGCGCTACCGTTCCGATCTGGTGACCGAATCTCCCGCCGATGCCGTTCTGCGTTCCACCGCCGTGGTCAACAAGATGCTCATGGCCGGCTTCACCACCGTCCGCGACCTCGGCCAACTCCAGCCCACCCGCGACCTGCTCGCCGTGTCCATGGCTCGCGCGAGCGAAGCCGGTTCCATCGCCTCCCCCCGCATCGTCGCCGCCGGACACCCCATCACGATCACCGGCGGCCACATCGACCCGGAAATGCACGCCCGCGTCGCCCCCGGCCTGTTCCAACTCGGCCTCGAGAACGGCGTCGCCGACGGCGTCGATGAAATGGTCAAAGCCACGCGCTATCAGATCAAACACGGCGCGGGCGTCATTAAAATCTCCGCCACCGCCGGTGTCATGTCCATGGAAGCCACGCCCGGCGCGCAGCAAATGACCGCCGAAGAAATGCGCGCCGTCGTCGAAGAGGCCGCCCGCCATGGCATCAAGGTTGCCGCCCACGCGCACGGCTCCGAAGGCATCCTCGCCGCCGTCCAGGCAGGCGTCGCTTCTATCGAACATGGCTCGCTGCTCACCGGCGAGATCATCGCCCTCATGAAACAGCGCGGCACCTACCTCGTTCCCACCACTCATCTTGCCGACACCATCAACCTCACCGGCGCGCCGCCGGTCGTTCGCAAGAAGTCCGATCACGTCCTCCCACTCGCCCGCGCCAGCGTCCGCAAAGCCGCCCTCGCCGGCGTGAAAATCGCCCTCGGCACGGACGCTCCCCTTGTCCCCTTCGGCGAGAACGCAAAAGAGTTCGGAGCCATGGCCGCGCTCGGCCTCTCGCCCCTCGAATCCCTCCGCGCCGGAACCTCAAACGCCGCCGATCTCCTCGGCGTCACCGACCGCGGCGCGATCGCACCCGGCCTCCTCGCCGATATCGTTGCCGTTCCCGGCAACCCGCTCGCCGACATTCACGCCACCGAAAAGGTGGTGTTTGTCATGAAGGGCGGGCAAGTCTACAAGCGCCCATGACCCGCCGCGGCTTCCTCCCCCTACTCGCCGCCGCCACCCCCTCCGTCCGCGCCGCCCGCGCTACCCTCGTCCTCCCCATCCACCACATCCTCGACCGCAACGCCAAGTGCCGCGCCCACCACGTCCGCGACTTCTGGAACTCCATCTGGCCCCAAGCCGCCGCCGACCTCTTCCACTGCGGCATCGGCATCTCCCTCACCTCCACCGAAGGCGAAGTCGCCCGCCCTCCCAGCCGCCAACCCATCATCACCGGACTCCGCCCCCGCGCCCTCAACTTCGTCGTCACCGACCGCATCCCCGTCCAATGGGACCACGGCCGCGCCCTCTCGGGCGTCACCACCCTCTACCGCGGCTACCACCTCTGCATGGCCGCCGTCACCCACGCCCACGGCCACCGCATCCCCTTCGTCGCCACCAACACTGTGACGCACGAACTCCTCCACGCCCTGCTCATGGACATCCTCGAAAACCGCCCCGCCGGCCTCTGGGGCCAAGCCCGCGAACTCCGAGTCGACGCCATCGCCACCCGGCTGTGGCTGTTCAACGATGGCTCGGCGATGCGCGAACCGGCTACGAAGTACCTGGAGCGCCTGGCCGCAGGTCCGCCTCTACCGCGATCCGCAGCCCGAGCACGCGCAACACCCCCGTCAAATTCTCAAACCGCGGATTGCCTGTTTCCGACAGCATCCGGTAAAGGTTCTCCCGGCTGACGTTCGCCCCTTCGGCAATCTTCGTCATCGGCAATTCGTGCGCTTCGGCGACATCCCGGATTGCTTTGAGAAACAACTCATCGGAATCTTCGAGCGCCGCGTTCAAATACTCTGCCGCCGTCCTTGCGTCGCGCAAATGCGCCAGCAACGTCTCTCGATGAGGCCGCGTTCGCTTAGGCATTGTAGTCCGCCCACCTTTCCTTGGCCGCCCGGATATCCGCTTCCTGACTCCCCTTATCGCCTCCGCCCAACAGCACCACAATCTCGCTCCCGTCCAATCCGAAATACACTCGATAGCCTGGCCCGCAATCGATCCTCAACTCGAACACCCCCTCACCCACCGCCTTGTGGTCGCCAAAGTTCCCATTTTCCAAACGCAGCAATCTCGCCAGAATTCGGCCCTTCGCCCTGGCATCTCGCAATTGCGCGAACCACTCCTCGTAGAGATCGACCTCTCGCTCGTTTACGTAATGAACTACCCGCCGGACTCTTCCATCCACAAACGGGAAGTAGAGTGAGCGCTCGCATCGTCTCAACGTGTGACGTATACATCACACTTACAACCTATCACACCCCCCTACACCACCAAAACCGTCCCCTTCCCCGACTCTCTCGTATTCCGCACCAACACGAGCACCAGCGTCACCCCAATCAGCGGAATCACGCTCGCCCCAATCACAATCGACTGAAACCCATAGTGGTCCGCCATATACCCAATCAAGTACGTCGACAAAATCGTCCCCACCCCCGACATCGTCCCACCCATCCCGCTCACCGACGCCACCGAATCCGACGCAAACAAATCCGTCGGCAGCGTGTTCGCAATCGTAGACCCCGCCGCATAGCTGAACGTCGCCACCCCAAAGCACACCGTAATCAGCATCAGGTTCGACGTGTACGCCGCCGGAATCAAACACGCCATCCCAATCCCGCCCGGCACGAACACCGCCTTCCGCGCCCACCCCACGCTCCACCCGCGATGCACCAGCCAGCTCGACGCCCCGCCCCCCGCATAATTCCCCAAATCCGCGCACAAAAACGGCACCCAGAAGGCGAGCAAACTCTCCTCCAGCTTGAATCCCTTCGACGTCAGATAGATCGCAAACCAGTCCGTAATGAAGAACCACACCGGATCGCACAACGCCCGCGCCGCAATCGAACCCCACGTCTGCCGGTAGCGCAACAGGTCGCGCCACCGCTTCCGCCCCGGCGTCACCTCCGCGCCTTCTTCCGCCTCCACTCGCACAGGACCCACCGACATCCGCCGCCACGCCCACAACCAAACGAAGCCGAGCGCGCCCGTCACCACGAACGCCATCCGCCAGTTCCCGAACCCCCCCGCGATCCCCATTACCAGCGCCGGACCCACCGCCGCCCCAATCGACG
>CAYUZM010000896.1:0-3135 GCA_964449665.1 uncultured Solibacteraceae bacterium | reverse complement strand
GTGTTTTATGAGCCGACGAAGAGCCATCCGTGGGACGATGCGATGCGGCGGGCGAAGGCGGCGATGCCGGCGGGCGTGTTGAAGGGGATTCTGTGGCATCAGGGGGAGTCGGATAGCTCGGAGGCGTTGGCGCCCGGGTATGAGGCGAAGTTGCACGATTTGATTGCGCGGATGCGGCGGGAGTTGGGCGCGGAGAATGTTCCCTTCATCGTGGGGCAATTGGGAGTATTTGACGGTGCGCCGTGGAAGGAGCCGCGGAAGGTGGTGGACCGGGCGCATCGCGAGTTGCCCAAGAAGGTGAAGCTGACGGCGTTTGTGAGCGCCGAAGGGTTGAAGGACAAGGGCGATCAGACGCACTTCGATTCGCCGTCGTACCGCGAGTTGGGGAAACGGTATGCGGAGGCGTATTTGGGGATGGAGAAGTAGACATGAGGAAGAGAACGGCGTTGGTGACGGGGGCTTCGCGCGGGATCGGGCGGGCGATTGCGTTGCGGCTGGGGCGCGAGGGCGTGGCGGTGGGCGTGAATTATGCGAATGCTCGCGAGCAGGCCGAGAGCATGTGCGCGGAGATTGAGGCGGCAGGTGGGCGCGCGTTGGCGCTGCGTGCCGACGTTGCGCAGCGCGAGCAGGTATTGGCAATGGTGGCGGAACTGACGGCGAAGCTGGGGGCGCCGGACATTCTGGTGAACAACGCCGGGGTGATGGTTCGGGGCGACCTGTCCGATTTCGACTACTCGCAGATGGAGCGGATGCGCGCGGTGAATGTCGATGGCCTGGTCCACGTGACGAGGGCGTGCTTGGAGGCAATGAAAGAGCGGCGGTGGGGGCGGATTGTGAATCTCAGTTCGCTGGCGGCACTGGGGACGACGAATGCGGGCACGACGTTCTATGCGGCGACGAAGGCGGCGGTGATCGCGCTGACGAGGCGGTTCGCTTTGGAGTTGGGGCCGCATGGCATTACGGTGAACGTGATTGCGCCGGGGTTCATCGGTACGGACATGGTGATGGGATTGGGGACGCCGGAAGAAGTGGCCGCGATTACGCGCAGCATGTCGGCGCTGGCGATGGTGGGGCGGATTGGGACGCCGGAGGACATTGCCCACGCGGCGGCGTTCTTGTGCGCCGAGGAGTCGTCGTTCGTAACGGCGCAAACGTTGACCGTGGATGGCGGGCGCATGAATTACATCGGCCACGGGTAGGGGGGCGGGCGGAGCAAGAAAGTAGAACTGGGGGGAAGGAAGCTTCATCTCTGTTATACTTGGCGCTCCAGGTGTATCTGTTCGCAGGAACGCTAGAGTAGCCGCCACGACCACGCGGCACCGGTGAATTGTGCCGGGAGGATCGAGGAACTATTGAAGATTTTCTTAGTGAACCCAAGCGACGTTGCTTTTGGCACGGCGGTAATCACACCAAGATGGCTGTTCGTGCTGGCGGCGGCGACGCCGGGCCACTACGGCGATCCTGTCATCGTCGATGAAACATTGACCGCGATCGACGCCGACTCGATTCAACCGGGCGATGTGGTTGGCATCGGCGTGCACACGGCGAACGTGTTGCGCGGCATGGAAGTGGGACGGCTGGCGCGCGAAAAGGGCGCCTGGGTCGTCTATGGCGGCATTCACGCGACTCTGTATCCGGAAGAGCTTCTGGAGATGGGCGGCGCGCACGCCGTGGTGAAGGGCGATGGCGACGACATCTGGGCGAAGGTGCTGGCAGACTGCGCCAAGGGCGCGCCGGAAAAAGTCTATGAGGGCGGGCGCGTGGAAGGCGCGGGACTGCGCGCAGCGCGGTGGGACCTGATTCCGAAAGACAGTTATATGTGGGCGTCGGTGCAGACCGTGCGCGGGTGTCCGAAGCATTGTTCGTTCTGTTCGGTGTGGCGCACCGACGGGCAGAAGCCCCGGCAACGCACCAACGACGTTGTGATCCGCGAGATTGTGGAACTGCGCCGGATCGGCTACCGGTTCATCGCGCTGGCAGACGACAACTTCTATCCGGTGACGCTGACCGATATACAACTGGCCGAGCGGCAGAACAACCAGGCGCGCGTGCATGAGCTGAAATCGCTGCGCGAGGAACGGTTCGAGCTGATGCGGCGGATGGCGCTGCTGCCGAAAGACATGATCTTCTTCACGCAGATCACGATGGAGGCGGCCGAGGATCTGGAGTTCCTGGACGCGATGCGCAATGCGCGCATCAAGGGCGCGCTGGTGGGAGTGGAAGCGGTGACCGAGGAAGGTTTGAAGGCGGTCTTCAAGGACTTCAACCAATCCGGTGACAACCTGGCGGCGCAACTGCAGACGTTCAAGAACCATGGCGTGCACGTGCTGGGGTCGTTCATTTTCGGATTGCCGACGGACCGTGCCGATACCTTTGATGCGACGGCGAAGCTGGCGCAGCAGGCCAAGGTGACTTTCGCGCAGTTTGTGATGATGACACCGTTTCCGGGGACGGTGGATTTCCAGAAGTGGGAAAAAGAGCAGGGCGATTCGATCGCCAAAGTGGACGGCATTCCGCTGACGCGCTACTGGCGTATTCCCGGATGGAAGCGTCCGAAATTGTACATGCCGCATCCGACGATGAGTTCGGAAGAAATTCGCATGCGGACGCAGAAGGTTTGGGACGATTTCTACAGCATCGGCAATATCTGGAAGCGGGCCGATTGCGTGAAGAGCATCAAGTCGCGGCTGGCGTTCGTGCTGATTTCGAAGCTGTACCGGCAGATGTATGCCAACACGGGCATCGCGGCCGATAGCGCGCGCCGGAAGAGTTCGAACCGCTGGGCGCGTTGGATTGCCAAGCCGTGCCGGAAGCTGTTCCAGGCGAAACCGATGCCGGAACTGCAGGTGCCGGGCGGCGAGCGGGTGGAGTTGCCCGTGCTGCAGGTGCTGGGGCAGTAACCACCTAAAATCTTAGCCGCCGATGGGCGCGGATGAAAACGGATTCGAAACGTTAAGGGTTCGACGCCGAGGGTGGCGTGCGCTCATAACGGATCGCTTCGGCCATTCCTACTTTGATTCGTTCGGCGATGGGGAGTTGGGCTACGCATTTGCTGAGTTCAGGCGGATTGGGTTTGCGGTAGAAGCGGCGTTCACAGGCGGGGGCAGTGGGGTTACCGGCAGGCACGTTGAGGTA
>CAYUZM010000895.1:0-3141 GCA_964449665.1 uncultured Solibacteraceae bacterium | reverse complement strand
GTACAGAACGGCTCCCGTAGCGGGGTTCTCGTTGACGGCGAGGGCGCGCGTTCCGTCGGGCGTGAAGTGGAGCCGGCCAACCTTACCAGTCAAGTTGAACTGGCGCGTGCGGGCGTTGGCCATGTCAAACGGCGTCGCCGTGGGGTTGATTTCGTGGACGATGGAAGTCGCGTTGAGCGGGGCGCTGACATACAGCATGCCATTCGGCCCCATGGAAATGTAGCCGCTGTTGATGCCGATGAACGGACCAACCGACCCGATCACGGTGTTGTTGCTGAGATCAACGGCGGTCACCTTTTGGCCAAGTCCGCTAAAAACAAAAGCGCGCTTGCTGTCGTGGCTGACGACGATGTCTGTGGGGCTGATGCCCACGTCGAGCGTGCCGCCGACGATGGGAATCTCCTGGATGGTGGCGGCATCGAAGATCCGCAGGATGTTCCCGGCGATGATGAGAAATCGTTTGCCGTCGGGGCTCATGGCGGCGGCCACGGCGCTGGTGCCCAGGTTCTTTTCCGTTACCGGTTGGAAGTCTTTGTTGAGAACCCGGAGAATGTTAGTCCCGCTCTTGGAGACGATCCAGTAGGTCGTGTCGGCGGCGACAAGTGTGGGCCGCGTGAAAATGGCCAGGTTGTCGGTCCAGGCCGGGAAGGTCGGACCCGCCGCGAGCGGCGTGGTGGAATACACGGTGCCGATCGGATTCGAGTCGCTGGAAGGAGCTGGTAACTGGATCACACTGCCCGCGAAAAGATGTGCGGAAAGAATGGCAGCGAGTGCAAACAGGGCTAACGCATGTCGAGGAAAGGACAAGAAAACCTCCTTGTGTCGAAAGACACCTCTGGTGGGACGCGGGGGGTGCAGCAACCTTAGATTACCACAGAACTACAGTGGGGAAAGCGCGCGGGAAACAAGAAAAAAGGGAGAGCCGAAGCTCTCCCTTTTTTTCAAGCGATCAACCGAAGTTGACCGTTTTGGTTAGTGGCCGAGGGTTTCCGACTTCGAGCCCGTACGAGTACCCACGGATTCGTCCATGACCAGGGCGAGGTAGCCCTGGGCGAGACGCTGGGCACCCAGGTCGCTGATGAAGGCGTAGCCATGACCGTACTGGAAGGCGCACTGGGCAATTACATAACCCTGGAAGCCAGCCGTTGCAGTCACGTTACCGCCGCTCGAGAGCGACCAGGTGAAGTGCTCGCCACCCGTGATGGAGGGCGAGGGGTAGGCCAAGCAAACCTTGTTGCTGCCGATGTAACCGTAGAAGTTCACGGTGCAAAGGCCGGTCTGCAAGGACGTACCGAACGGATCCTTGGAGGTGTTCGAGATCGCAAGACCCGTATCAAACGGACCCTGGTTGGTGACGAACGGGAACAGCAGGTTCGTTACGCAAGCATTGATCGTGAACATGTTCTTGTTGTTGTTGGCCGGATCTTCGACGAAGCGCGGAATCGGAGCCGAGCTGGAAGCCGTCGCCGTGGTGGACAACGGAGCCAGGTGGCCCGAACCGGTGGCCGTGCCGAGGGTCGGGAGGTTGCTGCTGGTGTTGGACTGATAGGCCACGATCATCGGGATACGGATATCTTCGAAAGCGGTCGTATCGGTCTGGAGGATTTCCCAGGTCTGGGTGCCCGCATTGCCAACGGGGACGATTTCAACGAAACCGTTACCGGTGGTGCCGGCCATCCAGGAAGCCGAGGTGGAGTTCAGGTTGAGGGAGCCGGGGAACGGCGCCACGATGTTGGACTTGGCGAACGGCGCCGAGCCATTGGCATCGGTGACGACCGCGCGGGCCCAACCAGTGGCGACACCGGTACCCGAGCTATCGACAGCGCGGAGGATAACGCTCGCGCCGGCGAAGAACCGGGCGCCCTGCGGCAGGTTGGCAAAGCGTGCGATCACGCGCGTGCCGTGCGTGGCAACACCCGCACCGTTGAATTCATTGGTGAGGGAGCCACGGCTGGCGGCGCTGGTCGCATTCAAGGGCCAACGGGTGCTCGAGGTCGTCTTGTAGTGGCCGGACTCAGTCTGGTAAGGCAGACCGAGCTGGTCGCTGGAGGATACGGGCGGCGAATCGTCGCTGGTGCTGGCCGGGCTCGAGTTCGAGCGGCGGCGGAACACCGTCGGGAAACGCTCCGCGTAGTTCAGGCGGAACTGCGAGTTCTGCTTGCCGCTGGAAAGCGTCTGCAGGCCCTGATCACTCGGCGAGGTCGCAAACCGGTTGCCGCCGGAATTGACGTAGTTCTGCGATTCGCACTGCAGGAACGTGTCAACGCCGTCACCGATGGAGAAGTCCATCGGAGTCTGAGCGATAGCAACCGTCGGGCTCGGGTTCGTGATGGGCATCGCGATCGGGTTCGCCACACCGGAAGCGTTGGTCGAAACGATCAGGAGAACAGAGCTCTGGTTGCCCCGAGGATTGTTCAGCTGGGTCGCATTGACGCGAACGTTGGTGAGACGGAACACGCGGGTCGTGTTGGTGCCCGGAGGATCGATCGGTACACCTTGCCAGATCAACGAGTTGTTGCCAGCGCGGCGGGCCTGGTAGGCGTTGCCACGATAGGTCTGGACGCAGGTGCCGCCGAGGACGCAGTTCACAGTGCCGACCGGGAAGGTCGACGGCTGGAACGTCGTCGTGGTGGTGGCCGGGTTATAGGCGCCGATGCCGGTGCCGTAGAAACCACCGCCAGGACCCACCACACCGAGACCGGTTCCGAGGTGAGCGCCGCAGATACCGATGGTCGAAATCTGGGGGCTGCCCGGGGGAACGCGTTCCGGATAGTCGGTGGAGCCGCAAATGGTCTGTTCGGAGGGCTGCGGTTCGTCAACGAACAGCAGGGCTTCCGTCCAGTCAGCACCGGTGGTGCCGGTGATGCGGCTGGTGATATTGATAACCGGCGAGGTGAAGATCTGAATGTTCACCTGAGGCAGAACTTCATTCCTCGGACGCGGACGTCCGCCGGAGCAAATAATGAGCACGTCGCCGACGAGTTCCGTGACGCCATTGTCACGAATCGACGGCGTACCGGCCGCCTGCGCGGTGCAGGACCGCGGCCGCCCAAACGCAACCACCTGAGCCAACGCCATTCCGGCAAAAAGGTCCACCGCCACAACCGTCAAAAAACACCTGCGACAAACCAACACTACCCC
>CAYUZM010000894.1:2786-3150 GCA_964449665.1 uncultured Solibacteraceae bacterium | reverse complement strand
GTCCCGCTTGTGTCCCGCGGATTCCCCGGTGCTTGGCATGTGTGACACCGCGCGCATCGGAGCGTCCCGCGCCCGGCGCGTCCAGACCCCGGTTCTCTCTTCATGTATCAAGTCATTGCCCGCAAGTACCGGCCCCGCCATTTCGCCGAACTCGTCGGCCAGGAGCACGTGCGCTCCACGCTCGGCAACGCCATTTCGCAGGAGCGCATCGCCCACGGCTACATCTTCAGCGGACAACGCGGAACGGGCAAAACCACCGTGGCGCGGATTCTCGCGCGCTGCCTGAACTGCGAAAAGGGACCCACCGCAACCCCTTGCCTCGAATTCGCGGCCTGCACCGCAATCCCGGCCGGCCATTCCATCC
>CAYUZM010000894.1:0-2776 GCA_964449665.1 uncultured Solibacteraceae bacterium | reverse complement strand
AGCGCGGCACGGGAAAAACGACGGTCGCGCGCATCTTTGCGCGGTGTTTGAACTGCGAGCAAGGTCCGACGATTACACCTTGCGGCGTTTGTGCCAGTTGCAAGGAAGTGACGCTCGGCAACTCGATGGACGTAATCGAGATTGACGCCGCCTCGAACCGCGGCATCAACGAGATGCGCGAATTGCGCGAAAACGTTCGCTTCCGTCCCGCGCGCGACCGCTTCAAAGTGTTCATCATCGACGAAGCGCACCAGATCACCAACGAGGCCTTCAACGCGCTGCTGAAAACGCTCGAAGAGCCGCCCGACTGGGTCGTCTTCGTGCTCTGCACCACCGAATCGCACAAAATCCCCACCACCATCGCCTCGCGCTGCCAGCAGTTCAGCTTCCGCAGCGTCGAGTTCGCCGAACTCGTCGAGCGCATGCGTTGGATCTGCGAACAGGAAAACATTACCGCCGAAGAAGGCGCGCTGGCGGTGCTCGCCCAGGCCGGCGAAGGCAGCGTCCGCGACTCGCTCTCCGCCCTCGACCAGGCCATTGCCTGCTGCGGGAACGACCTCAAGGTCGAACAGGTGCGCGAGCTCTTGGGCCTGTTCTCGCTCGATGCCTTGGGCGCCGTCACCGAGGGCCTCCAAGCGGGCGATACCAAGCGCATGCTCGACATCGTGCAGGAGCTCGAACGCAATGGCGCGCACCTCCAACACTACACGCGCGAGCTGGCGCGCTACTTCCGCAACCTGCTGGTGGCGAAAATTGCCGGCACCCCTTCCCGCCTCATCGCCGCCTCGCCGGAAGAACAAACGAAGCTCGCCGCCACCGCCGATGCGTTTACCGAACAGGACCTCACCCGCTACCTGCAGTTGACGCTCGACATTTACAAGGACCTCCAATACTCCCTCCAGCCGCGCCTGCACTTGGAGCTTGGTCTCCTCCGCCTCGTCCACGCCGGCAAGCTCGTGAAGATTGAGGAGGCCATCGCGGCCTTAGGGCCAGGCTCCGCACCCCTCGCCGGTCCCCCCAAGAGCAATCCGCCCGCGCCCTCACGGCCGTCTCCGCAAACCCAGCGCGCCGCCCCGCCCGCGGTTTCTTCCGCTTCCGCCGCGACGCACACGCCGGCGTCCACACTCGCCGCGCCGTCGTCCCAGTCCTCCACGCCGCGCGCAGCCCACTCCTCCGCGCCGTCGTCCCACTCCTCCGCGCCGCGCACCGCCCACTCCGCGCCGCACACGCCCCCGTCCGCCGCCGCGCCCAAGCCCACCGCACCCGTGTCCGGCTCGTTGCAAGCTCGCTTGCTCGCCCAGTTGGCCGAGCAGGACATGAAGGCCTACATCGACGCCGTCGAGCACGCCGAAATCGCCGAGACCGCCGCCGAGGTCCGCTTCTCGGCGCCCAAGGAGTTCGGCCTTGCCCTCAAGTCCTCCGATATTCGCGATGCCGTCCAGCAATTGTTGGGCCGCGCCGTGAAGGTCGTCTTCGTGGCCGCCGCCAATGGCTCGGCGCTCGCAAGCGCGGCAACAGCCGCGGCGCCCGCGCCTCCCCCGCCTGAAAACGACGCACTCGCCCAGGAGGCCTTGGAGCACCCCGAAGTCCAACGCTTTCAGGAACTCTTCCCCGGCAGCCACGTGCGCAACGTGCGGAATTTGAGAGACTGAGAGCAGTATGAAATTTCCGGGCAACATGGGCAACATGCAGTCGATGATGAAGCAGGCGCAGCAAATGCAGCAGCGCATGCAGGAGGAAGTCGCCAAAATCAAGGTGGACGGCTCGGCCGGCGGCGGCATGGTCAGCGTCACCATGGACGGCCAAAAGAACGTGCTCGCCGTCAAGATCGACCCCGAAGTGGCGGGCGACGTCGAAATGTTGCAGGATCTCGTCGTTGCCGCCTGCAACGAAGCCGGGAAGAAGGTGGACGCCGAAACGCAAGCGAAGATGGCCGGCCTCCTTGGCGGGCTTGGCCTGCCCCCCGGTCTCTTCTAGGCGCCCGTTATGCCCGACTTCGCCGGGCCGCTCGAACGGCTCATCGTGGAATTCAAACGACTGCCCGGTGTCGGGCAGAAGTCCGCGCAACGCCTGGCGTTTCATGTCCTGCGCGCCTCGCGCGAAGACGCCGAACGCTTCGCCCACGCCGTCATGGATGTCAAGGACAAGCTCGGCCTGTGCGCCCTCTGCCACAACATCTCCGAAGGCGAGCTGTGCCCCTACTGCACGAATCCCACGCGCGATCAGACGAAAATCTGCGTCGTCGATGAGCCGCACAGCATCCTCCCCATCGAAGTCACGCGAAGCTACGACGGCCTCTATCACGTGCTGCATGGCGCTCTCTCGCCTCTCCGCGGCATCGGGCCTGAACAGTTGAAGTTGAAGACGCTGCTCGAACGCGTCGGCAACGGCACCATCCAGGAAATCATTCTCGCCAACAGCCCCACCGTCGAAGGCGAGGCAACGGCCGGCCACCCCGCCCGCCTGCCCAGGCCGCCCGGCTTGAAGGTCACCCGCATCGCCATGGGCATCCCCGTCGGTTCCGATCTCGAGTTCGCCGACGAGGTCACCATGTCGAAGTCGCTCGAGAACCGCCGGGAGGTCTAGCGTGCGCCCACGCGTCATGCGAGCCGCGGGAACCGCGTTCGTCATGATCGCTGGTTGCGCATGTTGCGCAATCCAATCGCGCCCACCCTCCAACGGCAGCGAACGCAATGCCGCTGCCTTTGCCACCGTATGTGGCATCTCGGAAAAGCCGGCGCGCTACGACGGGAAATTCGTAGAGGTGCGCGGCATC